>NZ_JBBLZC010000059.1:0-2540 GCF_037908215.1 Benzoatithermus flavus
CGGCGGCGGTACTGGTCGGCGACGACCGCGGCGACGATGATCACCCCCTTGACGATGTCCTGGATGTAGGCGTCCACACCGAGAAAGGTGAAGCCGCTGATCATCACGCCCAGGATCAGCGTGCCGATCACCGTGCCACCGATCGTGCCGAGCCCGCCCGAGAGGCTGGTGCCGCCGATCACCGCCGCGGCAATGGCGTCCAGCTCGTAGGACAGGCCCATCCCGGCCTGGCCGCTCGCCGCCCGCGCCGAGGTGATGATCCCGCCCAGCCCCGACAGCAGGCCGGCGAGCGTGTACACCAGCACCAGATGCCGGCCGACGTCGATCCCCGACACCCGCGCCGCCTGCAGGTTGCCGCCGATCGCATAAGTGTACTTGCCGTAGCGCGTGTAGCGCAGCGCCACGTGGAAGATGAGCGCGATCAGGATGAAGATGAACACCGGGTTGGCACCCGAGCCGATCCAGGTGTACTGCTCGGTCAGCATCGAGATCGGCTGGCCGTGGGTGTAGAACCGCGCCAGCCCGCGCGCGGTCACCATCATGCCGAGCGTGGCGATGAACGCCGGGATGCCGGCATAGGCGGTCAGCGCGCCGTTGATCACCCCGGCCAGGGCGCCGACCAGGAGCCCGGCCAGGATCGGCACCACGGCCGGCAGGTCGGTGAGCGCGGGAAACACCGCCCGGGCATAGTCGCTCGACTGCGCCAGGCTCGCCGCCACCATCGCCGACAGCGCCACCACCGAGCCCGAGCTCAGGTCGATGCCGCCGGTGATGATCACCTGCGTCACCCCGATCGCCAGCAGGCCGGTGATCGACACCTGCAGGATGATGATCAAAAGCCGCTGCGGGTTGAACAGAAAGCTCTGGCCGCGCAGGCTCCAGCCCAGAAGCTCGAAGACGACCGCGATGCCGAGCAGCACCAGGACGATGCTGGCCTCCTTCGGCATCGCCCAGCCGCGCCGGGCGCGGGCGGGGGCTCTCGGGATCGTCGTTGCCATGGCGCGCACGCCTCCTCTGAAGGTGTCCGAAGTCCCGATCGGTCGCGCGCTCTGCCGGCGCCCGTTCGATCGTTCCTGCCGCAGTAGAGCCAGGGCCCCGAGGCACCGCCCCGGCCGCGCTCAGCGCGCGGCGAGCGCCATGATCCTCTCCTGGCTCGCCTCGGCCCGGCTCAAAAAGCCGCTGACATGGCCCTCGTGCATCACCATGATCCGGTCGCTCATGCCCAGGATCTCGGGCAGCTCGGAGGAGATCATGACGATCGCCAGGCCCTGGGCGGCCAGCGCCGACATCAGCCGGTGCACCTCGGCCTTGGCGCCGACGTCGATGCCGCGCGTCGGCTCGTCCAGGATCAGGATGCGCGGCTTGGTCATCAGGCAGCGCGCGATCAGCGCCTTTTGCTGGTTGCCGCCGGAGAGGTTGCCGATGGTCTCGTCCAGGCTCGGCGTCTTGACCCGCAAGCTCTCCTTCATCGTCGCGCAGATCGCGCTCAGCGCCCGCTGCCGGACGAACCCGCCGAGCGTGGTGTGGGTGCGGATCGAGGCGATCTGCATGTTCTCGCGCACCGAGTGGGTCAAGAACAGGCCGCTGCCCTTGCGGTCCTCGGTCAAGAGTGCCAGGCCGTGGTCCATGGCAGTGGCGGGGGAATCGATCACCACCGGCTTGCCGTCGATCCGGATCGCGCCCGATGTTGCCGGCGTGAGGCCGAAGAGGGTCTCGGCGAGGTTGGTGCGGCCGGAGCCGACGAGGCCGGCGATACCCAGGATCTCGCCCCGGCGCAGCGCGAACGAGACGTTCTGGAACACGCCCTTGAGCCCGAGCTTTTCGACCGCGAGCACCACCTCGCCGACCGCGGCGTGACCTTTCGGGAACAGGTGGGTGAGCTCGCGCCCGACCATCAGGGCGATCAGCTTCTGCTGGTCGAAGTCCTTGGCCGGACCGCTGGCGACGTACTTGCCGTCGCGGAAGATCGAGATCTCGTCGGCGATCTGGAACACCTCGCTCATCTTGTGGGTGATGTAGACGATGCTCTTGTGCTCGCGCTTGAGCCTTTCGATGATCTGGAACAGGTGCTCGACCTCCTTGTCGGTGATGGCCGAGGTCGGCTCGTCCATGATCAGCACGTCGGACTGGTAGGAGACGGCCTTGGCGATCTCGACCATCTGCTGGTTGGCCACCGTGAGGGTGCCGAGCAGGCACTCCGGGTCGAGGTCGATCTCGAGCTGGTCGAGGAGCGCTCGGGTGCGGCGGTGGAGCGCGCCATGGTCGATCAGGCCGAGGCGGTTTTTGGGCTCGCGGCCGAGCCAGATGTTCTCGGCGATGGTCATGTGCGGCACCAGGAGCAGCTCCTGGTGGATCATGGCGATGCCGGCCCGGGTGGCGTCGCGCGGGGAGTGGAAGCGGACGGGCTGGCCCTTGACGCGGATCTCGCCCTCGTCGGGCTGGATGTTGCCGGCGAGGATCTTCATCAGCGTCGACTTGCCGGCGCCGTTCTCGCCCATGAGGGCGTGGACGGTGCCGGGGCGGATCTCGAGCTGAACCCC
>NZ_JBBLZC010000060.1:0-2214 GCF_037908215.1 Benzoatithermus flavus
ATCGCCACCCCCCTTCGCCGCGGACGGCAGCGAATCACCCCAAACCGCGCCGACGCCAGTGGTTTTTCGAGGAGTCCGCTTGGCCTCGAGCCCACGATCCGCAAGGAAGGCCAAGCGGCGCTGCGCCGCTTGGCAACCGACGACGACCATCCGAGCCTGGCCGAATACCGGGATCAGCTGGTCGAGGAGGCCGGGGGCGGGTTCATCCCTGGACCCTCGGCCGAACCCGTGGGCGCTTGGGTCTGACGCGCCAAAAAGCGGCGCCTGCGGGCCAGCGAGCCGGGCGAGGCCGAGCGCGCCCAGGCGCGGGAGACCCGGTGGGCCGACATGGCGGCTATCCCGGCCGAGTGCCTGGTCTGCCTCGATGAAAGTGGCGCTCTGACCAACCTGGCCCGCCTCGATGGCGGCAGCCCGCGCGGTGGGCGCACCTTGGGCACGGCCCCAGGGGGTCGCTGGGAGCGGGTCACCATCCTGGGCGCGCTCGGGCTCGAGGGCCTCGTCGGCACCATGAGCATCGCCGCCGCGACCGACGGGACGGTGTTCTTGGCCTACCTGGAGCAGGGGCTGCTGCCGGCGCTGCGCCGGGTCGAGCCGGACGCGGTACTGGTCATGGACAATCTGGCTGTGGAATCCGAAGAGGTCGTTCATCCGAACGGATGACCTGAAGATGGTCGTTGCCGGACGCAGCATCGCAGGACACGAGGATGAACGACCCGCACGAGAATGCGCGAGCGACGCCGCTCGGTCGGGCGGAGATGGTGAGACGGATCATGGAAGAGGGGCGGCCGGCCTCGCCAACCGATCGTCGCGCCCGCGGTCGGCAGCGGACGGCGCCTCGGCCTTCTGGCGGGCGTGGAACGGGCTGCGTCGGGATCACAGGCTGACCGGCGAGGAGATCGCCGGGAAGCTGAAGCTGGCGCGCCCGACCGTCGCCGGCTGGCTGACCCGGATGGGGCTCGGGTGGCTGTCGGCGCTGGAGCCGAAGCAGCCGGCCCGGCGCCACCAGCGCGAGCACCCGGGAGCACTCCTCCATCCCGATATCAAGAAGCTGGCCCGCTTCGACGGCGTCGACCCCGGATCACCGGCAACCGACGCGGCGCCAGCCGAGGGATGGGCTGCGGCTTCCTGCATGTGGCCATCGACGACGCCATCCGGTTCGCCGACATCGAGCTGCTGCCGGACGAGCGCCGGCAGCCGCGACCGGCTCGTCCGTCCGCGCCCGCGGATGGTTCCGGGCACGCGGGGGCCGGGCGGAACGGGCGAGACCGGCAACGGTCCCGGCCACGTCGCCTGCCTTTTCCGCAAGGCCTTGCGGCCGCTCGCCATTCGGCACATCCGGACCCGGCCCTACACCCCGAAGACCGACGGCAAGGCGGCACACTTCATCCAGACCATGCTGCACGAACGGGCTTGCGCCATCCCGTTCCAATCATCCCGTCGCCGCGCCGCCGACCTGCCACGATGGCTCGCCTGATACGACGAACAAAGGCCCCATGGCAGCCCTGCCCGTAGATCACCCGCTCAGGTACTCGCCGGAACAACCTGATCAGAAACCACGGCTAGGCGCCGAACAGCCGGTCGCCCACCTCGTCGATCAGGCGCTGTGCCTTCTGGATCATGAAGCGCCGCGCCTCCTCCTCGCTGCTGTGGGTATCGGCCCGGATGAAGCGGTGCTCGCGCCGTCCGTCCGGGAAGTCCTTGACGATCGTCCCGGCGGTCAGGAACTGACCGCCCTGACGTATCGGGTTCGGGATGATCCGGTAGTCGCGATACTCCACAGCGGCGCTTTCGTCCGCCGGCGCCGCCCCGCCCGCGTTCTTTCCGCGGCCGAAGAGTCGCGCCAGCCAAGTGTCGATCGTCATCTCGAGCAGCTCCCGCTCCATCCTCGTCGACGTGCATCCAAGCCGCAGGCCCCCTGCCTTGCAAGCGCGCAGCTCGTTGATCGGACGTATGCCTCCGTTGGGCACCGCGGCGAGGCAGGTGCAGCAGAGGGCAGCGTAACCTGCATGGCGGGTACCCGGCAGGAGGTCCGTGATGACGAAGTTCAACCGCCCGACGTCCGTCTCCAGGACCATGCAGGCAATCTGCGCGGCCATCGTGGCCCTGACGGATGCCTTCTGCGACCAGCACCCGAACGCCGGCGGTCACGTCCGTCGAGGTGGTGGCGATTCGGGCTGGGTCTGCGGGGGCCGTCGGTCGGGTGGCCCGGGGTGG
>NZ_JBBLZC010000006.1:0-215137 GCF_037908215.1 Benzoatithermus flavus
GGAGGAGCGGGCCGAGGACAGCTCGCGCTTCATGCGCCAGGAGATCCAGCGCTACCTCGACAAGTACTGGGGCAAGGAACACGGGAGCGGGCAGCGGTAGCGCGCTTCGGTGGTCGGCGCCGCCACTCGGCGCGGCATCGACGCCTGCCACGCCATCCATGCCGTCCTGTCCGGCAGGACCGTGCTCGCTTCCGGCAGGACAGCTGCATCAGGCGAGCCACCAGCTCCCGAACAGGATGGTGAGCACGGTGAGCGGCGCTCCGACGGCAAGATGCTCCACGAAGCCGATCACGATGCCGCGGGCGGCCGCGCGCTGCACCACGATCAGATTCGCGACCGAGCCCGGGATGGTGAGATTGCCGGCGAGGGTGGAGGCCATCGCCACGGCGAGGAGGTAGGGGACGGGATCGCGCCGGAGCCGCAGCACGAGATCGAGGACGAGCGGGGTGAGGACGAGGCAGACCGCGTCGTTGACGAGGAACGCCGAGAAGAAACCCGAGGCGAAGGTCACCGCCATGAGAAGGGCTTCCTGCCCCAGAAATCGGCCTTCCGGCCGGCCAGCATCGCCATCGGCACCATGACGCGCTGGGCGAGCACGGCGGCCGCAGCGCTGCATGCGGCCTGAATCAGAGCCACGGGCCAGAAGCCCCGGAGCAGCGGCAGGAGCAGCGAGCCACCGGTCACGAAGAGTGCCGCCGCGGCGAGGAGACCGCGTTTCCTGCGGGTGGCATCGACCAGAGTGCCGGCCGGGATCTGGGCCAGGATGCCGGCGATGCCGCCCAGCGACAGGACGACGCCGATCGCGGCCTCGTCCCAGTGCCGGATGGCGAGGAGCCAGAGCGCGAGATGGGACCCGAGCCCGTCGCGGACGTCGGCCAGAAAGAAGTTGAGCCCGTCCAGCGGGCGCTCGAGCCTGTCGGCATCCGCTACCCGGCCGCGGGAACGAGAGGAAAAGGCTGCTGCCGCCATGTCGTCCTGCGATCGTGCCGGCCCGCGACTCGGCGATAACGGGTCGTCGACGTCGTGCACCCGTCGTACCTCCTGTCCAGTGGCGATAGGCTTCCGTTCACCGGCAGTGGCCGATGACTCTCGGGGCGGTGTGGTGGTGACGCGGCGACTCCCGTCGACTGGTCCTGGCTGGGCCCGATCCGGCGCACCTCGATCACCGTTCCGAGCACGGTGCTCAGGCCCGGCCCCCTGGCGATCACCGTCCGGCCCGGGGTCAGCAGGCCGGCGAGCCGCGCCGCCTCGGAGAGCGGCAGGTGAAGCTGCGTGCCGTCCTCGAGCATGGCACCGTTCACCTCGCCGCGTGGTCCATGGAGGACGAGCTGCACCTTGTCCTGCGCCGAGAGCTCGTCGCCGGCAGCAGCGCCGCGCTCGTGTGGCGGGGGCGGCGGACCGGTGTCGACCACCGTGCGCCCGGCGGCGGCGTCGGTGACCGACACCGCCGCGACCAGCGGCAGCCCCAGCATCTTCGGCCCGTGGGCAGTGACTGCATCGCCGGGCTGCACGGCGAACACGAGCCAGGTCCCGAGATGCGGCGGCAAGTGTACTCGGGTACCGTCGCTGAGGGTCAGCCCGTCTACGTCGCCGCGTGGCATCAACGAGTAGCGGGCCACCATGTCCCTGGTGGCCGGCAGCTGGGCCGGATCCTGGACCTGGTCCGGCCGGGCGAGCGCTGTCACGCCGATGGCAAGCGTGAGCAGGCCGATGCCGAGCAGGGGTGCGCGCAGGCTGTTCCGGGTCATCGTGCGGGCTCCTCGGGCAGATCGCGTCCGGGACCCGGACGCAACCGCCGTGCCAGATGCCCGAACGCCTACCCGTCGGTGGCTTCGCCCCGACCGGAGCCGATCCCGCCTGCTGCCGTGTCCGCCTTTGCGACAGGCTCCGTCCGCTCTTCCGACGCATCCGGCGGCAGGAGGCCATAACGGCGCGCCTTGGCGTAGAGAAGCTGGCGGTGGATGCCGAGCCGGCGGGCGGCTGCGGTCCGGTTGCCGCCTGCCGCGCTCAGGGCCTCGGTGATCAGCCGGGCCTCGAGCCGGGCCACCGCCGTCGGTAGGTCGGCCGCCTCCTCTCGACCGTCATTGTCCCCGGCCGCCGGCCCGACCAGGAACCCGAGGTCCTCGGTGGTGACGAGCTCGCTGCGGCACAGCACGGCGACCCGCTCCATGGCGTTCCGCAGCTCGCGGACATTGCCGGGCCAGCTCTGCCGCTCGCGCAGGGGCGGCAGGTGGATCGGCACGACGTCGAGCCGGTAGTAGAGGTCCTCGCGGAAGCTGCCGGCGCGCATCTGTGCGGCGAGGTCGCAGTGGGTCGCAGCGAGGATGCGCGCATCGAGCCGTACCGGCCGGCCACCGACCGGCTGTACCGTGCGTTCCTGCAGCACGCGCAGGATCTTGGCCTGCATGGTCAGCGGCATGTCGCCGATCTCGTCCAGGAGCAGCGTGCCACCCTGCGCATCGCGGCAGGCGCCGGCCCGCTCGGCCGTCGCCCCGGTGAAGGCACCGCGCGCATGGCCGTAGGTCGGAAAGGCGTAAGCGAGCGGGCCGATCTCGCTTTGCCAGATGCCGCCCTCGACCCCGTCGAGGTCGCGCAAGGCCGGCCACACGGCACCGGCCAGGCTCTGGAGGAAGGCGGGATCGTGCAGGTCCGGCACCGGACCTGCCGGCGCCGTTCCGGCAAGCAGGAAGCGGTAGCGCTCGGCGATGGCATCGCAGCCGTGCACGAGCGCGGTCTCGGCGCGACGCAGGCGCTCGACCGTGGATTGCTGGTAGAGGGCCACGAGCAGGACGGCGACCACGACGGCGCCGGCGAGGAACACTCCCCAGCACAGGACGAACCAGCCTAGGATCGAGCGTGGCACGAGATGCCGCGCCAGCGCCGCTCCGATATGGCTGCGCTCCCGCGCCCATGTCGGCCGCGGGTCGGATCCGGATCTGTCGTGGGTGATCATCACAGCAAGAACATGCAAGGAACGACGAGGATGGCAACCAGGGCAGCTGCCGGCCCGGGCCGCTGCACGCCATTCGGCCGGCATCTTCTGGTCGTCGCCACCATGATCCACCATGGCGTGCGAGACGGCCGCGCGGCTGGCGGTCCGACCCGGTATCCCCTGGAACGGGGGGACGATCAGCCGCCGGGCTTCCGGCAAGTTAGCCACTGCTGAAAAGCTTGCCGTAGCCTTATCCCGGCTCGCCGTGCTCTATCCGCCCTCACTTCGATCTCCCCGCCGGGCCGCATGCGGCAGCGCGGGTGCCCTGCTTCTCGAGGTGTGGCTTGGATCGTGCAGCGAAAGCGGCGCTGGGCAGCGTCGCCATCGGCCTTCTCGTGCTGGGTCTGAAGTATGTGGCCTACCGGCTCACGGGCAGCATCGCCCTCTATTCCGATGCGCTCGAGAGCATCGTCAACGTGGTGGCCGCCGCAGCGGCGCTGCTCGCCTTGTGGATCAGCGCGAAGCCGGCCGACGCCAACCACCCTTACGGCCACCACAAGGCCGAGTATTTCTCGGCCGTGCTCGAAGGTGTCCTGATCGTGCTGGCGGCGCTCTCGATCCTGCGCGAGAGCTACCACGGCTACATGGCGCCGAGGCCGCTCGAAGCACCCTTGCCCGGGCTGGCGGTGAACGCGGTCGCGAGCGCCATCAACGGCCTGTGGTCGTGGTTCCTCATCAGCCGTGGCCGACGCTGGTGCTCGCCGGCGCTCGTCGCCGATGGCCACCATCTCCTCGCGGACGTGGTGACCTCGGCGGGCGTGCTGGTCGGCGTCGGCCTCGTCGCCGTCACCGGCTGGCTCGTGCTCGACCCGCTCCTGGCCGCGCTCGTGGCGGTCAACATTCTGTGGTCGGGCTGGCGGATGGTGCGCGAGTCCGTGGGCGGGCTCATGGACGAGGCCGCCTCGCCCGAGGTCCTCGCCCGGATCAAGGCGCTCATTTCCGAGTATGCCGACGGTGCCCTGGAGGCTCACGACCTCCGCACCCGCCATGCCGGGCGCACGACCTTCATCGACTTCCATCTCGTGGTGCCGGCCGACATGCGGGTGGCCGAGGCGCACGAGATCTGCGACCGGGTCGAGACGGCGCTCAAGCAGGACGTCGAGGGGGCGGTCGTCATCATCCACGTCGAGCCCGAGGAGAAGGCCAAGCACAAGGGCGTGCTCGTTCTCTGAGCCCTCGGGTCGGCCCGCTCGTCGACGATCGGCCCCGGCTCAGGCGGACGACGTGATGGCTGCGGCCCACGACGCGCCGGCGCGGGATCAATCCGCGACCGCCGCATGCGCGGCGGCGCCACCCCGGCCGACCCGCCGCATGAGCAGCAGAAGCGGCAAGGACGCCAGTGTCAGCATCATCATCAGCTCGTAATCGTCGGCATAGGCGATGATCTGCGCCTGCTCGGTCACGACCGCGTTCAGCGCGGCCTGACCCATGGCCGTCCAGGCGTTCCAGTAGTGGTGGATCGCGGGCGCGTAGAGCTCGGCGTTGAACGGCGTCACGTGAGCCGCGATCGTGGCATGGTTCACCTGCGTGTTGCTCGAGAGCAGGCTCATCACGATCGAGATGCCGATCGAGCTGCCGATGTTGCGCATCAGGCTGAACAGACCGGTGGCCTCGGTGCGCCATTCCGCCGGCAGCGTGGCGAAGGTGACCGTGCTGAGCGGCACGAAGATCAGGCCGAAGCCCAGGCCCTGCGTGAAGCCGGTGCGGACGATCTCCCCTTGCGGGACGTCGGGCGTGAAGCCGCTCATCTCGTGGAGCGAGCCCGCGGTGATCAGAAGGCCCGTGCCGATGATGAGGCGCGGATCGATCCGGCCGATCAGGCGGCCGACCACGAACATCATCAGCATGGTGCCCATGCCGCGCGGTGCCAGCACCATCCCGGCCGTGAGCACCGGGTAGTCCATCAGATTCTGCAGGTAAGGGGTGAGCAGCGCCAGCGTGGCGAGCAGGATGACGCCGACCACGAAGATGAACACGAGCCCGACCGAGAAATTCCGGTCCGTGAAGATCCTCGGATTCACGAACGGCCGCTCGGCGGTGAAGGTGTGGGCGAGGAAGAGGTAGAACGCGACCGCGGCCACGATGGCCTCGGTCACGATCTCGGTCGAGCCGAACCAGTTGAGCTGCTCGCCGCGATCGAGCATGAGCTGGAGCGAGCCGATGGCGACGCTGAGCGTGACGAACCCGAACCAGTCGAACGGAATCCGTCGCCGCTCGGTCTCACCCAGGAACGTCACGAGCCCCAGGATCGTGAGCACGCCCACGGGCACGTTGACATAGAACACCCAGCGCCAGCTGTAGCTGTTGGTGAGCCAGCCGCCGAGGGTAGGCCCCAGGATCGGGCCCACCATGACGCCGACCCCCCAGAGCGCCATCGCCGAGCCGTGCTTCTCGCGCGGCCAGGTGTCGAGCAGCACCGCCTGCGAGAGCGGAACGAGCGCAGCTCCGCACATGCCCTGCAGCAGGCGGAACAGCACCATCTCCGTGAGCGACTGCGCAGCGCCGCACAGGACCGAGGCGATGGTGAAGCCCGCCACCTGGAAGATGAACAGCCGCTTGCGCCCGAAGCGGGCCGCGAGCCAGCCCGTGGGCGGGGTCATGATCGCTGCCGCCACGATGTAGGAGGTGAGCACCCAGTTGGCCTGATCGAGCGTCGCCGAGAGACTGCCCTGCATGTAGGGCAGTGCCACGTTGGCGATCGTCGTGTCCAGCGCCTGCATGATGGTGGCGAGCATCACGCAGATCGTGATCGGCCAGTAATGCGCTTCGGGCTCGGTTGCGGTCGCGCTCATGAATTAGGCCTCACAGCCACGCGAGCAGATCGCGCAGGTGGCGCTGGTGGCCAGTGTCGATCTCGATCTCGGCGCTCATCCCGGCCCGGAGCTGCGGCTCGCCGGGTCTGGTCCTCACCTGGATCCTGATCGGGATCCGCTGCACGACCTTGACCCAGTTGCCGCTCGTGTTCTGGGCCGGCAGCAGCGAGAACTGGGCCTGGCTCGCCGGACTCAGGCTCGCCACCGTGCCCTCCCAGACATGGCCGGGGTAAGTGTCGACCGTCACGGTGGCCGGCTGACCGGGCCGGACAAAGGTGAGATCGGTCTCCTTCGGGTTCGCCTCGACCCAGACATGGTCGGTCGCGACCAGCGCGAACGCCGCCTGGCCCGCCTGCAGGTACTCGCCGGGCTGGAGCGAGGCCACCTGCGCGGTGATCCCGTCCATCGGCGCCCGCACGATCGTGTGGTCGAGGTTCCTTGCCGCCTGATCGTGCGCCGCGAGCGCTGCCTGGTAGCGTGGATGCCGTTCGACCGGTGCATCGGCATCGCCGCCGAGCTGGGCGGCGATGCCGGCGAGCTGCTGCTTCAAGGCTGCGAGCTGGTTGCGCGCTGCTGCAAGATCATGCTGGGCGGCGTCGAGCTGCGACTGCGGCGCCACGCGACGGTTCACGAGATCGAGCTGACGCTGGTATTCCTTCTCGTAGAAGGTGACATCCGCCTCGGCCTTGGCGATCGCGGCCCTGTTCTGCGCGTAGCTCGCTTTCAGCGCCTCGAGATCGGTGCGGGCGAGCGCCAGGTTGGCTTCGGCCGAGGCCAGTGCGTTGCGGTAGGTCGAATCGTCGAGCGTGAACAGGACGTCGCCTTTGCGGACCTCCTGATTGTCGTGGACCTGGATGGTCTTGACGAGACCTGCGACGTCGGTGGCGACGTTCACGAGGTCGGCCTGGACATAGGCATTGTCGGTCGAGACGTAGCGTCCCCCTGTGAGCCAGAACCAGCCGATCCCGAGGACCACGAGCAAGGGCCCGAGGATCAGGAGCGACCAGCGCACGATCTGTCGCCGACTCTTCCGGTCCAGCCTGGCGCGGCTGCGTCCCGGCGCCGCCTCGCCGCGGCCCTCGCGGGCGGTCTCGTCCTTGCGCAGCGCGGTGACGTTCGCCCTTCCGGCGGTCTCAGCCATGCTCACGTTCCCGCCCGTCCTCACCGAGGGACGAGCTCCTCTGGAGATTGGTCTTGATGACGGAGAGTGTGGCCATGAGCCGCTCCCGCTCCGCTTGGTCGATCCCGGTCAGGGCCTCCTCGCGGACCTCCGCGCCGAGAGCCCGGATGCGCGCGAGCTCGGGCCGCGCCTTCTCGGTCAGGAACAGGTTGCGCTGGCGACGGTCCCGCGGATCGGACCGGCGCTCCACGAATCCCATCGCCTCGAGGCGGTCGATCAGCCGCACCAGGGTGATGGGCTCGATCTCGAGGAGCTGGGCCAGCGCTGTCTGGTTCAGCCCCTCGCTCCGCGCGAGATAAGCCAGGACCTGCCATTGCGCCCGGGTGAGGCCGATACCGGCGGCGCGTGCCCGCTGCTCGAGCCGCTTGCGCAGAAGGCGGGCCACGTCGTGGACCAGGAAGCCGAGAGTCGGTTCGTTCCAGTCCGACTGATCGGAGGACATGCCAAAGCTACCTTATCATAAGCTAGCTTACATATCTCGCGCTGCCCGCTGCGATGAGAAGACGGGCTCCGGCATGGCTCTCTTGCGCAAAGCAATGAGCTCGAGAGCAAAATATCGCTTCTCGCTGGAACTCCGGCCGCTCGCGAGCATCGGCGGACCCTGATCGAAGCTGGTCAGCATGCGCGGATCCGGTGATGGAAAGACGGCATGCCGCCCGTGGAGATGCGTTTCGGCGGCTGGATCGCCTTGCCGGAGGCGTTCCGTCGCAGGCTTCATTTGGCGACGGGCGCCGAGTTCGAGACCCCGGCTCAGGTGAGGGGGGCGGCCCTGCCGTTCAGGAGGCGCAGGGCATCCCCGGGCGCGAGTTCGATCTGCACGCCCCGCTGCCCGCCATTGACGAAGACCCGCTTGTGGGCGAGCGCGGCCTCGTCCATGACCACCGGTACCGCCTTCCTCTGGCCGAACGGGCTGATCCCGCCGACATGGTAGCCCGTGAAGCGCTCCGCATCCCTAGGGCGCATCATCTGCGCCGCTTTGCCGCCGCAAGCGGCGGCGAGCTTCTTCATGCTGACCTCGCGATCGGCAGGCACCAGCACGCAGACCGCCTTGCCGTCGACCCGGGCCATGAGCGTCTTCAGCACCCTGCCGGGCGGAACGCCGAGGCTTTCTGCCGCCTGCAGGCCGATCCGCTCCGCGTGCGGGTCGTAGTCGTAGGTGCGCACGGCATAGGCGATGCCGGCCTTGTCGAGCGTCAGGGTGGCACGGGTGGTCTTCGACATGGCGGTCGTCACCGGGCCCGATCGAGCGGGCAGGCATGCTTCGAGCCACGAGCACGGCGCCGCGCGCGCCCATCGAGCCGGCGCCCGCCCATCAGCGGCCGATCAGCGTTTCCAGACATAGAGCGCGGTGACGACATAGTTCCAGACCGCGCCGACCGCGACCCCGGCCAGGGCCGACAGCAGCCAGGGGGTGCGCTCGGCATGGAGCTGCGCCGCCACGCCGACATTGGCGAGCGCGCCGATCCCGCAGGCGAGCACGAACGAGCCCCAGCCCTCGAGCCAGCGCCAGCCCCGCAGCCGCCGGTCGCGGTAGGTGAGCTCGTTGTTGAGGGCGTAGTTGAAGCTCATCGCCACGAGCGTCGCTGCCGCCTGTCCGGCGACGAACGGCTCGCCCAGGAACCGGAACACGAAGCCGAGCACGGCGAGGTGGACGACGAGGCCGGCGGCACCCACCACGGCAAAGAGGACGAAGCGCGCCGGGATCAGACCGCCCGTGAGCTTGTCGAGGAGCATCAGGGCGAAATCGACCGCGACGCGCGTGTCGAGCTTGCTCGCGCCGACCTCGCGCGGGCGGAAGCTGTAGGCAAGCTCCTTCACCCGGAGCGGCGTCGGGGCGCTCACGAGGATGTCGAGGAGCAGCTTGAAGCCGATACCGGAGAGGCGGCGAACGACCGCTTCGAACGCCTCGCGCCGGAGCATGAAGAAGCCGCTCATGGGATCGCTCAGCTCGACCCCGAGCAGCTTCTGGCCGAGCCTCGTGGCGAAGCGGCTCAGCAGCCACCGACGTTCGTCCCACCCCGGAACCAGGGCGGACTCGGCGTAGCGGCTGCCGACAACGAGGTCGGCCTCGCCGCGGCGCAGAAGCTCGAGCATGCGCGGGAGCAGCGTCTCGTCGTGCTGCAGGTCGGCGTCGATCACGGCGAGGCAGGGTGCCGAGGTGGCGAGCATGCCCTCGATGCAGGCCGAGGACAGGCCGCGGCGGCCGATCCGTTGCAGGCAGCGCACCCATGGGCGGCTCTGGGCGATCGCGCGCACGGCCGCAGCGGTCCGGTCGGGCGAGTCGTCGTCGACGACGATGATCTCGAACGCGGCGACGCCGACGAGGCAGCGCTCGAGCCGCTCGAGGAGCCGGCCGATATTGTCGCGCTCGTTGTAGGTCGGGACGACGACGCAGAGCTCGACGGGCACGACCGGATCGGTCGCCGGTGGGAACAGGAGGCGGGCTTCCTGCGTGGTCATCGCACCGTTCGGGCAGCACGGCTGCTATCCTCTGCACCGAGCTCCGCGACGAGGAGCGGATCCGTGGCGCTGCCAGGTCTCGGCGAGCAGCAGGCTCGGCAGATGGTAGAGATAGCGGCTGATCTGAAACGCACTGCAGTTGTTGAACCATTAGCTCTCGGGATAGTCGGTGAAGCCTGGGATGTCGAGACGGTCCGGCTTGCCGCCGAGCCTCGGGACGAGATGCCCGTTCGGCCGACATGGATTTTCCATAAGAAAGATTAGACGATATACATGCCCGCAACCGGCCCGAGGCCGTGCGTGTCAGAGCCGTCGAGGAGTGCTCCTCACGCGCTGCGCCGGGCCACCTTCCCTCTCTCGGCTGTCCCTCTCCTTGGGTGCCTCTCGTGCCGGCTCAGCAGGCGAGCAGCCGGTCGAGCTCGTCGTAGAGAGCCTGGCTGTGAACGTAGAGTCGGTCGAAGACCGGCTGCATGCGGGCGTAGCGCTCGGTCCAGATCGGGTTCGGCAAGATCTCGGCGCCATAGCGGACATAGGCCGCGATCGCGTCTTCGATCCGGCCGAACCGGCCCGTCGCGGTCGCCGCCATGGCGGCACAGCCGACGACGCCGCACTCGGGCTCTGCCGGCACGACGATCGGGATGCCGTAGATGCTGGCCTTGATCTCGAGCCAGAGCAAGGTCTTGGCACCGCCGCCCGACGCGATCACGCGCTCGACCTTGTGGCCCGCGGCCTCCTCCATGATCCGCAGGTGCCGGGCCGTCGCGAACGCCACGCCTTCCATAACCGCCCGATGCAGGTGTGCCAGCCCGTGCGCGGCGCCGAGGCCGAAAAACTGCGCTCGCGCGTTGCGGTGCGCGCCCAGGCGCTCGCCGGTGAGATAGGGCATGAAGAACAGACCGTCGGCGCCGGCCGGGGCCCCGGCGGCCCTGGTGACGATGGCCTCGTAGCTCAGCGCCTTCTCGTGGAAGGCCCGGCGCGCCCAGCGCATCGCGTCGCCGCCGCTCTCGAGCAGGACGAACGGCCCCCAATGGCCCTCGACCGTGGCGACGTTGCAGATTTCGGGATCGAGCAGCGGTGCTTCGGTGATCAGGGTCAGGATGCAGGACGTGCCGGTGACGTCGGAAGCGAGGCCCGGACGGCAGGCGCCCGAGCCCAGGACGGCGACGGGGTAGTCGGCGCCACCGACGAGGACGGGCGTTCCTTCCATCAGCCCGGTCGCGGCCGCGGCCTCGCGCGTGACGGCGCCCAAGATCTCGAGCGGCTCGCGGATCGACGGCAGCTTTGCCGTGTCGATGCCGAGCCGCTCGATCATGGTGCCCGACCAGGTGCGCGTTCCGGGGTTCATCAGGAAGCTGCAGGACGCGTCCCCGGAGTCCATCGCGATCTCGCCGGTCAGGCGGAGGTTGACGAAGTCCTTGGGCATGAGGACGGCGGCCGCAGCATCGTACGCGGCCGGGTCGTGCTCGCGCAGCCAGGCGAGCTTGAAGCCCGGCCAAGCCGGTGTCGGCGGGTTGCCGGTCTCGGCGAGGTAGCCGGCGGGATCGTTCGCACGCTCGAAGGCGGCGACGAGGTCCGCCGCGCGCTTGTCGTTCCACAAGGGCACCGTAGCGCGGGTCGGCCGGCCCGCCGCATCGACGAGCACCGTGCCGTGCATCTGACCGCAGGCGCAGACCGCGGCGATCCGCGCAGGTGCTCCTTCGACCGCGGCGAGCACGGCCCGGATCGCCTGCACGACGCCGGCCCACCACTCTTCCGGCCGCTGCTCCGCCCAGCCGAACCGCGACACGATCTGGTCGTGCTCGCGGGCAGCGATCTTCAGGACGGTGCCGGTGCGGTCGACCAGGGCCGCGCGCACGCTGCCGGTGCCGACGTCGATCGAGAGGGTGAGGTCGCGGGCCATGTTTTGTAGCGTAGGTACATCCCAGTGTTCGCGTCAAGCGAGCCGGCGCCATGACCATCGAGAGCCGTAGGCTTTCGATGGCCGAGCAGGCACGAGCGATCGCATGGCCGCGCTGGCAAAGATGTAGCATTGCTACAGGTCGGGGCCTAAACTGATGCCACGATCCGCAAGGTCTGTGAGGACGAGGATGGAGCTGCGCGAGCCGGGAGTCTGCACGGTCGACGTCGCGAGTGGCGAGCTGCGCGGGGCGACCGGCCGCTACATGAAGACCTTGCGCGACCTCGAGGGGCTCTACGAAGACCGGGCCGCCTATGCGGCACTGGTGCGCGTCATGGGCGATACGGTCGTCTACGCGGTGAGCGACTATCGGCCGTCGGCCGATGCGGGCGACATGATCGTCGGCGTGACCCGGATGCGGCCGGGCAAGGTCGGCCGCGAGTTCTTCATGACCCGTGGCCACATCCACGCCAGAGCCGACCGGCCCGAGATCTATTACGGCGAGAGCGGCCGCGGCGTGATGCTCCTGGAATCGCCCGCGGGCGAGATCCGGACCGTCGAGATCCGACCGCGCACGCTGTGCTACGTGCCGCCCTACTGGATCCATCGCTCGGTCAATGTCGGCCCGGACGAGCTGGTCATGACCTTCGCCTACCCGGCCGATGCCGGGCAGGACTACGCCATCATCGAAGCGGCCGGCGGGATGCGCTGCCGCATCGTCGACGACGGCAGGGGCGGCTGGGCCACGGTCGACAACGCGGACTACCGCCCTCGCCCGGCCGATCTCGTCGCGCGCATCATGGGCCGGACCGAACGAGCCGGCGCGGAGCGGCAGCCGTGACGCGCTACGTCCCGACCCTTCGGCCGACGCTCTGGTTCATCGGCGTCACGACGGGCAAGAGCTCGATCATGCAGGTCTTTCCGGCCTGGGCCGAGCTTCTGGGCCTGGGAGATGCCGCCATCGCCGGCATCGACTTCCCGCTGCACGCCGAACCCGCCGCCTACCGCGAGGCCGTCTCGTTCATCCGGAACGATCCTCTCTCGCGGGGTGCTCTCGTCACGACGCACAAGATCGACCTGTTCAAGGCGGCACGCGATCTTTTCGACGAGATCGACCCCTTCGCGCGGCTGATGCACGAGACGAGCTGCCTTGCCAAGCGGGACGAGCGGCTCGCGTGCCATGCCAAGGACCCGATCTCCTCGGGCCTCGCCATGGACGGCTTCCTGCCGCCCGGCCACTTCGCGCGGACGGGTGCCGAGCTGTTCGCGATCGGGGCCGGCGGCTCCGCGATCGCGCTCACCTGGCACGTGATGCGCGCCGAGCGCGGACCCGACCGGCCGTCGCGGATCGTCGTCTCGGACAAGAGCCCGGAACGGCTCGACGAGATCCGGCGCGTCCACCGCGAGATCGGTGCTGCGGTTCCGGTCGAGTACGTGCTCGCCGGCGAGCCCGCCGCCAACGACGCGGTCACGGCGCACCTGAAGCCGGGCTCGCTCGTCGTCAACGCGACGGGCCTCGGCAAGGACGCGCCGGGCTCGCCCCTCAGCGAGAGGGCGATTTTCCCGGAAGGCGGCATCGCCTGGGATCTCAACTATCGGGGTGATCTCGTCTTCCTCGAGCAGGCGCGCGCTCAGGCCGGAGCGCGCGGCCTCCGGGTCGAGGATGGCTGGACGTACTTCATCCACGGCTGGACGCAGGTGATCGCCGAGGTGTTCGGGATCGAGATCCCGACCGCGGGGCCACGATTCGAGGCGCTCGCGGCGGTCGCGGCGCGCATCGCCAGGAGCTGACGTGGCTCGGGAGAACGTCCTCGAGCTGGTCCGCAGCCGCAGGCCGGAGCTGCGCCGGTCGGAGCGCAAGGTGGCCGATCTCGTGCTGGCCGATCCCGGCCGCGTCCTGCACGCGACCTTGGCCGAGGTGGCGCGGAGCGCCAGGGTGAGCCAGCCGACCGTCGTCCGTTTCTGCGGTGCGGTCGGTTGCAGCGGGTTCCAGGACTTCCGGCTGCGGCTTGCCCACAGCCTGGCACTCGGCACGCCCGCGACACACTCGGTCCTGCTCGGCACCGACCCGCCCGAGGCCGTCGTCGAGAAGATCTTCGACTATACCATCACGAGCCTCGACTGGGCGCGCCAGCGCCTGGACAGAGCCGCGCTGCGCGAGGCGGTGGCGATCCTCGAGGCCGCGACGGCGATCGAGTTCTTCGGCTTCGGCGCCTCGGCCGTCGTGGCGCGCGACGCGCAGCAGAAGTTCCCGCTGTTCGGCGTGCCGTGCGGGGCCGAGAGCGATTCGCACCAGCAGCTCATGCGGGCCTCGATGCTGCAGCCGGGCGAGGTCGCCGTAGTGATCTCGAACACCGGCCGGACGCGCTCGATCCTCGACCTCGCCGCGATCGCGCGCGCGAGCGGAGCCAGGGTCATCGCCATCACGGGAACACGCTCGCCGCTCGTCCGGCACTGCGACGTGGCGCTGGTCGTCGAGACGCTCGACAACACGGACATCTACACGCCGACCATCTCGCGGATCGCAGCGCTCGTGGTCGTGGACATCCTGTCGACGGCGGTGGCGCTGCGGCGTGGCGACGAGCACTCCCGGCGCTTCCGGGCGATGAAGGACCGGCTGAACGGCCTTCGCGTGAGCGACGACGGGTGAGAGTCCGCCCCGGTTCCGGCAACCGCTCCCTTCCCTCCTCTCTCAGCCGGAACGCCGGCCGGAGGCGTTCGCCTCGGTCGGCGGCGGCGACCGGAACTCGAACGTGCCGCGCACCTGCTCCCAGGCGATCTGCAGATGGCGCCGGAGCGCCGCTTCCGCCTCGTCGGGATCGCGCGCGGCGATCGCCTCGAAGATCGCGACGTGGCCGGCATGGTTGAGCCGGTCGATGTCGGCAGCACGCTCCATCCGTCCCCAGTGGCGCATCAGCCATTCCACGTAGGCCTTGTGCACGGCCGGGTAGATCGGGTTGCGCGGGATCCGGTAGAGGACGCCGTGGAACGCGACGTCCGTGGCGTAGAAGGCGCGCGGGTCGCCGATGGCCGCCCGGTTGCGTGCGAGCGTCTCGCGCAGCTCGGCGAGGTCGTCCCGCTTGGCATGGGCAGCGGCATGGCGCGCCAGTGCCGCCTCGAGGAAGATCCGGCTCTCGAAGAGCGCTCGCATGCCCTCCTCGTCGTGCATGAGATGGCCGACGAGCTGACCCAGGGCGCCGATGGCGGTCTCGTAGCTGGGCTTTTGCACCACGGGCCGGAAGCCCGGACGTGTGAGCAGCAGGCCGCGGCTCGCGAGGCTCGTGATCGCCTCGCGGACCACGGTCCGGCTCACCCCGAACCGCTGCATGAGCTCGCGCTCGGGCGGCAGGCGCGAGCCGCTCGTGAGCTCGCCGCTCAGGATCATCGCGGACAATCGCTCGCCGAGCTGATCGGAGGCGCGGCCGCCACCGCGCTTGGCGGTACCTCGGCCGGCGGGCTCGCTCATGGCATCTTCCACGGTTTCCCAAAAGGACGGCTCCTTCTAGCGCCTCGCTGCCGTGGCGGGAAGGAAGCGCTGCTGCGGCACGTCCGCAAGCCCGTGGCATTCACTACTGCTGCTTGCTTTCGGCCGAGGCGATCTTACCTGAAAAACGAAAGCGTCGCGCTGGACCGCCTCGATTCCGTTATCCGGGCTTCTTCGATACCGAGCGGCTGCAAGCGGCGGCGGCGGAGCTCACCTGCGGATGCCCATCCCTTTCCGGCTCGCTGCTCGAGCCGGTGCCTTCGTTCGCGAGGAGGAACGCCATGATCGAGACGGGAGAGTCGAACCGTGCGCTGCAGGAGCCACTCGACGAGGCGGCGCTGAGGATCATTCTGGAACGGCATCGCACGTGGCTCGAGAGCGGCGGAAAGGAAGGTGCGCGCGCCCGCCTCGTGAACGGCTGCCTGACGGGCCGCTCGCTGTGGCGCGTGGATCTGCGTCGGGCCGAGCTCGATGGTGCGGATCTGCGTCGGGCGAACCTCGATCACGCCCGGCTCGCCGGCGCCTCGCTCGAGCGGGCCCGCCTCGAGGGAGCCTCGCTCTGGGAGGCGGATCTCGCCGGCTGCGATCTGCGCAAGGCGAATCTGCGGGACGCCAATCTCGACCATGCGGTTCTGGAGGACGCCGACCTGCGCGAGGCCGATCTCACCGGCGCTTCGCTCTGGGGCGCCCGTCTCGAGCGGGCCGATCTCCGCGGCACGGCGGGTCCGTCGTCGGTTGCCCGGCCAGAGACCGCCGCTCTCGTGCCGCCGCCCGCTTCCCGGCAGGAAATTCGCATCGGCGCGGTCTATGCGGATGCGCGAAGGCCGCGTCACCGCTGGCGCGTCACCGAGCTCTTGGGCCAGCTCTGTCGGGTCGAGCGGGTGGACAACCCGAACGTGGTCCGCTTTCCGGCGGCCAAGGTTCTGCAGGATGCGACCCGCTACACGGCCGAATGCTGAGCAGGAAGGATTCCACCACCGCGCGGAGCCGGCTGCCGCTGCCGCGGGCGGTGCCCGTGTTTCCACGGTACAGCCCGCGCGAGCGGCATGCCGATGCGCTGGTCCATGCAGTGGGACTCATCGGCGGCAGCGCGGCCTGCCTCGTTCTGGCCGCGCTGTCGGTCGAGGGTACCGATCCGCGACGCCTCGTCAGCCTCGGGCTCTACGCGACCGGGCTGATGGCGATGCTCATCTGCTCGGCGCTCTACAACCTGAGCGTGGACGGGCCGCGCAAGGCTCTGTTCCAGCGGCTCGACCACGCCGCCATCTTCATGATGATCGCCGGTACCTACACGCCCTTCACCCTGGTCGCGATCGGCGGTGCCTGGGGGACCGGCCTCTGCGCCTTCGTCTGGATGGTGGCGGTCATGGGCATGGCGGTCGAGATCCTGGGCCTGTCGCGATCCGACAACCTCCTGGTCGCCGCTTACCTGCTTCTGGGCTGGGTCATCGTCATCGCGCTCGGGCCGCTCGCGGCCGCCCTGTCTCCGGCCGGCATGACGCTGCTGGTGGCGGGAGGCGTTCTCTACACCGTGGGCGTGGTGTTTCATCTGTGGACCCGCCTGCCCTACCAGAACGCCATTTGGCACGGTTTCGTCCTGCTGGCGGCGTCCAGCCATTATGCGGCCGTCCTCCTCGAGATCGCCGCCTGATCCGGCAGCGCCGCTCGGGCCGCATGTCGATCAGCCCTCCTCGCCTTCGGATTCCAGCAGGGCCCGGCGGCTGCGATAGAGCAGCTCCAGGCGCTCCTCGGCGACGCGCAGCATGGCGCCGGCACGGCCCAAGCCTTTCCCGGCATCCTTCCTGTCCTGGACGTCGAGCAGGCATCGATCCCGCATCCGCTCGGCCCGATCGATCACCGCATCGAGCTCGGTGAGCGCACGGCGCCGGCGGTGCTGGACGGGCATAGAAGGCGAGAGGGTGGACATGACGGACTCCCGAGGAAGAAGCCCGCCAGCATAAACGGACCTTGGATAAAAGCCACAGTCAATTCGCAGCCGCCTTTCGGCACCACGGCTGCGATCGGCAGGTGATGTCGCTTTCGTTCAAGCGACCCGCCGCCCAGCTTCTCGCTGCGAGAAGCCCTTTCGACGAACATGCGGGCATCATCGCGGTAGGATCGCACCCGACATGCAGAAGTTCTCCGGACTGGCGCTCCTGCGCCAAGGCCTCGGCGGCCACCTCGGGTGGCAGCCGCAGTGGCGCAACCCCGAGCCGAAGCCCGCCTACGACGTCGTCATCGTCGGCGCTGGCGGCCACGGCCTCGCCACCGCCTACTATCTCGCGAAGGAGCACGGCATCCGCAACGTCGCCGTGCTCGAGAAGGGGTGGCTCGGCGGCGGCAACACGGGCCGCAACACCACGATCATCCGCTCGAACTACCTGTTCGACGAGAGTGCCGCGCTCTACGACCACGCGGTGAAGCTCTGGGAAGGCCTGACCCAGGAGCTCAACTACAACATCATGTTCTCGCAGCGCGGGGTCATGATGCTCGCCCACACCGTGCACGACGTGCAGGTGTTCAAGCGGCACGTGCACGCGAACCGCTTGAACGGGGTCGACAACGAGTGGCTGACCCCGGAGCAGGCGAAGGAGTTCTGCCCGCCGCTCAACATCGCCGCCAACATGCGCTACCCGATCCTGGGTGCCGCTCTCCAGCGTCGCGGCGGCACTGCCCGGCACGACGCGGTTGCCTGGGGCTATGCGCGGGCGGCCGACGCTATGGGGGTCGACATCATCCAGAACTGCGAGGTCAAGGCCATCCGCCGCAACGCACAAGGCGCGGTGGAGGCGCTCGAGACCTCGCGCGGCACGATCCGGGCGAAGAAGGTCGGCGTGGTCGTGGCCGGCAGCACCAGCGTGGTCATGGGCATGGCCGGCGTGCGCATGCCGCTCGAGAGCTACCCGCTCCAGGCCCTCGTGTCCGAGCCGGTGAAACCGGTCTTCCCGTGTGTGGTCATGTCGAACACGATCCACGCCTATATCAGCCAGTCCGACAAGGGCGAGCTCGTGATCGGTGCCGGCACCGACGCCTACACCTCCTACACCCAGCGTGGCGGTCTCCACATCACGACGCACACGCTGGATGCGATCTGCGAGCTGTTCCCGATGTTCCGGCGCATGAGGATGCTCAGGAACTGGGGCGGCATCGTCGACGTGACGCCGGACCGCTCGCCGATCATCGGCAAGACGCCGGTACCCGGACTCTACGTCAACTGCGGCTGGGGCACGGGCGGGTTCAAGGCCACGCCTGGCTCGGGCCACGTCTTCGCCCACACCATCGCGAAGGACGAGCCGCACCCCATCGCCGCACCCTTCAACCTGGACCGGTTCAAGGCCGGCTACCTGATCGACGAGGCGGCAGCCGCCGCCGTGGCACACTGAGGCCAAGCCCATGCTGCTGATTCACTGCCCCTATTGCGGGCCGCGGCCCGAGCTCGAGTTCCGCTACGGCGGCGAGGCGCACATCGTGCGCGCTGAAGACCCGTCCCAGAAGAGCGACGCGGAGTGGGCGGACTTCCTCTATTTCCGCACCAACCCGCGCGGGCTCCACGTCGAGCGCTGGCGGCACGTCCACGGCTGCGCCCGCTTCTTCAACGCCGTGCGCGACACGACCTCGGACTTCATCCTGACCACCTACCGCATCGGCGAGCCCAAGCCCGACCTCGAGGCTCTGGCCGCGAAGAGAGGTGCGCAATGAGCGGGCCGTTCCGTCTTGCGACCGGCGGTCGGGTCGACCGCAAAAGCCGCGTGCGCTTCACCTTCGACGGGCATTCTTACGAGGGCTTCGCCGGCGACACGCTGGCTTCGGCACTGCTCGCGAACGGCATCCACCTCGTCGGCCGCTCGTTCAAGTACCACCGGCCGCGCGGCATTCTCGCCGCCGGCGCGGACGAGCCCAACGCGCTCGTGGGCGTGGGCCGCGACGAGGCGCACTACACGCCGAACCTGCGTGCCACCCAGGTCGAGCTCTACGACGGGCTCGTCGCCGAGAGCCAGAACCGCTGGCCATCGCTCGCGTTCGACGCCGGTGCGGTCAACGATCTCCTCACCCCCTTCATCCCGGCCGGGTTCTACTACAAGACCTTCATGTGGCCGGCGGGGGCCTGGAAGCGCTTCTACGAGCCCAAGATCCGCGCCGCGGCCGGGCTCGGTCGCGCGCCCACGGCAGCCGATGCCGACCGCTACGCCCATCGCTTCGCGCACTGCGACGTGCTGGTGGTGGGTGCGGGGCCGGCCGGTCTCGCGGCGGCCCTGGCCGCGGCCGAGAGCGGGGCGAAGGTGATCTTGTGCGACGAGCAGGCCGAGCCCGGCGGCTCGCTCCTCGCCGACGGCGAGACCACCATCGACGGCAAGCCCGGTGCGGCCTGGGTCGAGGAGATGGTGACGGCCCTCGCCCAGCGGTCGAACGTGCGGTTGCTCACCCGCACCACCGCCTTCGGCTATTTCCCGCACAACCTGATCGGGCTCGCCGAGCGGGTGACCGATCATCTGGCCTCTCCTCCGCCGCATCTGCCGCGCGAGCGGTTATGGCAGGTGCGGGCCAAGGAGGTGGTGCTGGCGGCGGGTTCCATCGAGCGTCCGCTCGTGTTCCCGGAGAACGACCGGCCCGGCATCATGCTGGCCTCCGCCGCACGGACCTACGTCAACCGCTACGCCGTGCGGCTCGGCGGCCGTGCGGTCGTGTTCACCGCGCACGACGAGGCCTACCGCGCGGCGCTCGACCTCGCGCGCGCCGGCATCGAGATCGTGGCCATCGTCGATCTCAGGACCGCGGCCGACGGGCCGCTGCCGACGGCGGCGCGCGCGGCCGGCCTGCCGATCCGGCTCGGCGCCACCGTCACCGGCACCAAGGGTCGCCTGCGCGTGGCCGAGGTCGGGATCGCGCAGGTGGGGACCGATGGGAAGGTCTCGGGTGTCGAGACGGTGGGCTGCGATCTCGTCCTGATGTCGGGCGGGTTCACGCCCAGCGTGCACCTGTTCTCGCAGTCGCGTGGCAAGCTGACCTGGGACGAGGCTCTGCAGGCCTACGTCCCCGGCGTCTCCGTCGAGCGCGAGCGTTCGGCCGGTGCCTGCCGCGGTGTGATGGCTCTCGGGGCCGCGATCGCCGACGGCTGGGCCAAGGGTGCGGAAGCCGCCGAAGCTGCGGGCTTCGCCGGGGTGCCGGCGCGCCGGTTCGCAGTCGAGACCTTGGATGCCGCGCCGGGTGGCTTCGTCGGTGCCACGCCGCATCACCGCGATGCCGCGAAGGTCAAGGCCTTCGTCGACTTCCAGAACGACGTCACCGCCAAGGACCTGAAGCTCGCGGTCCGCGAAGGCTTCCAGTCGATCGAGCACATCAAGCGCTACACGACGACGGGCATGGCGACGGACCAGGGCAAGACGTCGAACATGAACGCGCTCGGGATCGTCTCGGACACGCTGAAGAAGCCGGTTCCGCAGATCGGCCTCACCACGTTCCGCATGCCCTACACGCCCGTGACCTTCGGCACGATCGCGGGCCATTCCCGCGGCGAGCTGTTCGATCCGGTCCGCACCACGTCGATCCACGACTGGGCCGCGGAGCGGGGTGCGGTGTTCGAAGACGTAGGCCTGTGGAAGCGCGCCCGCTACTTCCCGAAGCCCGGCGAGGACATGCATGCGGCCGTGGCGCGCGAGTGCAGGGCCGTGCGCAGCTCGGTCGGCATCTTCGACGCCTCCACGCTCGGCAAGATCGAGGTCGTGGGTCCGGATGCGGCCGAGTTCATGAACCGCATGTACACGAACGCCTGGACCAAGCTCGAGCCCGGTCGCTGCCGCTACGGCGTCATGCTGCGCGAGGACGGCTTCGTCATGGACGACGGCGTGGTGGCGCGCCTCGCTCCCGACCGGTTCCACGTCACCACGACTACGGGCGGAGCGCCCCGCGTGCTCCACATGATGGAGGACTATCTCCAGACCGAGTGGCCCGAGCTCGACGTCTGGCTCACCTCCACGACCGAGGAATGGGCGGTGATCGCCGTGCAGGGGCCGAACGCGCGCAAGGTGCTCGAGCCCCTGGTCGAGGGCATCGATCTCTCGCCCAAGGCCATGCCGCACATGAGCGTGCAGGTCGGCCGCATCTGCGGCGTGCCCACGCGACTCATGCGGGTGAGCTTCACGGGCGAGCTCGGCTTCGAGGTCAACGTGCCGGCCGATTACGGCCGCGCCGTCTGGGAAGCGATCTTCGCGGCCGGCGAGCCTTACGGCATCACGCCTTATGGCACGGAGACCATGCACGTGCTCCGCGCCGAGAAGGGCTACATCATCGTCGGCCAGGAGACCGACGGCACGGCCACACCGGACGATGTCGGCCTCGGCTGGGCGGTCGGCAAGGCGAAGAAGGACTTCGTCGGCAAGCGGGCGCTCGCGCGCGCCGCCATGGCCGATGCCAACCGGAAGCAGCTCGTGGGCCTTCTGACCGAAGAGCCCGAGACCGTGCTCGAGGAAGGTGCCCAGATCGTGGCCGACCCGAACCAGCCCGTGCCCATGAAGATGCTGGGCCACGTCACCTCGGCCTATTGGAGCGAGGTCTTGGGCAAGTCGATAGCGCTCGCCATGGTTGCCGGCGGCCGGTCGCGGATCGGCGAGACGCTCTACGTGCCCATGCCCGACCGGACCATCAAGGTGAGCGTGGTCGCCCCGATCTTCTACGACGCCGAAGGAGCCCGTCTCGATGCGTGACCTTCAGGATCAGCGGCGGAGCCCCTTCGCGGGGCTCACCGCCATCCCTGCTCCCACCGCGGCCCTGGCCCCGCTGCCGCCCATGGCGCGGTTCGTGTTCCGCGGCCGGCCAGCGGCCGTGGAGCTGGCCGGCAAGGCCTTCGGGGTGGCGCTGCCGACCACGGCCTGCCGTGCCGCCGTGGCCGACAGCCGTGCGGCTTTGTGGCTCGGGCCCGACGAGTGGCTGCTGCTCGCGGCCGAAAGCGAGGCGGCTGCGATCGAGCAGGCGTTCGCGACCGCGCTCGGCGACCTGCCGCATTCGCTGGTCGCGGTCGGCCATCGCAACACGGCGCTGGAGCTCGTCGGTCCCGATGCGGCGCGCGTGCTGAACGCCGGCTGCCCGCTCGATCTGTCGCCGGACGCCTTTCCGGTCGACGGCTGCACCCGCACCGTCCTCGGCAAGGCCGAGATCGTGCTCTGGCGCACCGATCCCGACCGGTTCCACATCGAGGTCTGGCGCTCCTTCGCCCGCTATGTCTGGCAGTTCCTCGAGGAGGCGCGGCGCGAGCTCGCGGCCGAGGCGGCGCTGCGCCAGGAGCGGGGGGTGGAGGCCGGGGCGGGCCCGCGCCACGTGCCCGAGCTCGTGGCCGGCTGAACGGTCGAGGAAGGCTATGACACTCTTCGCCCGGGATCTGCTAAGGGAGTGCCAGAGGTGGCCTGCCATGCGCTCCCAGACCATGCCCGGGCGAGGGGCCGACGAGACGGCTCCGGCCGAAGCGCCGGTGCTCTCGGTCGGCTTCGTGCTGGCGGAGAACTTCACGCTCTCCGCCTTTTCGCTGTTCGTCGACCAGCTCCGGCTCGCCGCCGACGAGGGCGACCGCAGCCGGCCGATCCGCTGCCGCTGGTCGATCATGGGCAGCCGGGCGGAGCCAGTCCGGGCGAGCTGCGGGGTCACGGTGAGCCGCACCAGCGGTTTCGTCGACCCGCGCCGGTTCGATTACATCGTCGTCGTAGGCGGCGTGCTGCATCGCGGGCCGCAGGTCGACGCGGCCACCGTCGATTACCTCAAGGCGGCGGCGGCGGCGGGCGTGCCGCTCGTCGGCATCTGCACCGGCAGCTTCGTCCTGTGCCGTGCCGGGCTGATGACCGGCCGGCGCTGCTGCGTGAGCTGGTACCACCACCAGGATTTCCTCGCCGAGTTCCCGCACCACAAGCCGGTCTCGGATCGCCTGTTCGTGATCGACGGCGATCGGATCACCTGCTCGGGTGGCGGCGGGGTGGCCGATCTCGCCACCCTTCTGATCGAGCGTCATCTCGGCCGGGCGGTGGCGCAGAAAAGCCGCCACGTGCTCCTGCTCGACCGGGCACGCGCCGAGACCGAGGCACAGCCTCATCCGCCCCTCGTGGCGGAAGTGGCCGACGAGCGTGTGCGGCGCGCCATGCTGCTCATGGAGCAGCATCTGGCCGATCCCTTGCCGATCGGCGACATTGCGGTTCGGCTCAAGCTCTCGACCCGGCAGATCGAGCGGCTGTTCCAGTCGGCCACCGGCATGAAGCCGGCCGAGTTCTACCGCCGCCTGCGGCTGCGCTACGCCCGCTGGCTGCTCGAGAACACCGAGCGTTCGGTCACGGAGATCGCCCTCGAGGCAGGCTTCGCCGACTGCGCCCATTTCTCGCGCCACTTCAAGGCCGTGCACGGCCTGACGCCGTCCGAAGCGCGCGCGCAGGGTGCTGCCGGCTGGCGCGATGCGCCGGCCGGCGAGGAGCGCACCGCGATGGCGGGGCCCCGCCTCTTCGGCTGAACCGGTCGCCATACGCTCTGTCGGCTGGAGAAAAATGGACGGCGGCTGGAGCGAAGCGCGCTGGCAGCCCGCCTGTCATACCCGGCGCCACGAGGTCCACCGCCGAGCCGTTCCGCTCGCGGGCAAGCCCATCCCGGAAAATTCGTCAGGTCGGCGCGAGCCCACGCGCCGGGGAGCATTGTCGATGTCGGATTCGGTTCCCGTGTCCCTGTCGGCGCTGATTCGCCGGCGCAAGCCCGGCTACAGCCTGGAAGCGCCGTTCTATACGAGCTCGAAGATCTTCGAGCGCGACCTCGAGATCATCTTCGGGCGGCACTGGATCTATGTCGGTGTCGAGCCCGACGTGCCCGAGCCCGGCGACTGCATGGTGGTCGACATCGGCCGGATCTCCGTCGTCGTCGTCCGCGACGATTCGATGGCGATCCGGGCCTACCACAATGTCTGCCGGCACCGCGGCGCCCGGCTCGTCCACGAACCGAAGACGACGGTCGGCAACCTGGTCTGCCGCTACCACCAATGGACCTACGGGCTTGACGGCAACCTGATGTTCGCCGAGCACATGGGCAAGGGCTTCGACACGAGCTGCCACAACCTGAAGCCGGTCCACCTGCGCTCGCTCGAAGGACTCCTCTTCATCTGCCTCGCCGACGAGCCGCCTTCCGACTTCGACGGGATGGCAGCCGCGCTCGGCCCCTACATCGCTCCTCACGACGTGCGCAACACCAAGGTCGTGAAGGAGGTCGACCTGATCGAGCCCGGCAACTGGAAGCTCACGATGGAGAACAACCGCGAGTGCTATCACTGCGGCGGCAACCATCCCGAGCTCACCATCCCGCTCTTCGCCTACGGCTTCGGCTACGCGCCCGAGGAGATGGACGAGGTCCAGCGCGAGCAGGCCGGCCGCTATGCCTGCATGGTGCGCGACTACTCGGCCGCGTGGGAGGCCATGGGCCTGCCGTCGCGCGAGATCGAGCATCTCGACGATCGGATCACGGGCTTTCGCGCCCAGCGCCTGCCGATCGACGGCGAGGGCGAATCGCAA
Organism: Benzoatithermus flavus; assembly: GCF_037908215.1. Lineage (NCBI taxonomy): Bacteria > Pseudomonadati > Pseudomonadota > Alphaproteobacteria > Geminicoccales > Geminicoccaceae > Benzoatithermus > Benzoatithermus flavus. Next base: position 24,351 of record NZ_JBBLZC010000006.1, read on the forward strand.
ACCATGGACACGAAGGTCGCCTGCCGCAAGCTCCTGGGCCATCTCACCAACCCGAAGCTCGGCGGGCTCACGGTGTGGACGCAGCCCAACTCCTGGCACCACTTCATGAGCGACCACATCGTCACCTTCTCGGTGATCCCGCTCTCGCCCGAGAAGACGCTGCTCCGGACGAAGTGGCTCGTCCACAAGGACGCGGTGGAGGGTGTCGACTACGACCTCGAGCGGCTCACCGAGGTCTGGATCGCGACCAACGCGCAGGACAGCGAGCTCGTCGGCTACACCCAGGAAGGTGTCAGGAGCCCGGCCTACGAGCCCGGCCCCTACTCGCCCTACACCGAGATGCTGGTCGAGAAGTTCTGCAACTGGTATCTGGCACGGCTCGCCGCGCATCTCGACGACCGGCACGCGGTCTGAAGGAGGCTTTGGTCATGCTACAAGCCGAAGCCCTGATGAGCGACCACCTCGCCGAGGGCCTTCCGACCTGGGATCCGGAGCACGACGACGTCCTGATCTGCCGGCAGGTCCGGCAGGAGACGCACGACGTCAAGACGTTCGTCCTCGAGCCGCGCACAGCTTCGCTCTTCCGCTTCAAGCCGGGGCAGTTTCTGACCTTCGACTTCGAGATCGGCGGCGAGCGCATCAACCGCAGCTACACGATCTCCTCTTCTCCCACCCGGCCGCACCTCGTCGCGATCACGGTGAAGCGCGTGCCGGGCGGGCCGGTGTCGAACTGGCTGCACGACCAGATGCGCCCGGGGATGCAGCTCAGGGCGGTGGGTCCCTTGGGCGAGTTCACCTCGCTCGACCGTCCGGCCGCGAAGTACCTCTTCCTCTCGGGCGGCAGCGGCATCACGCCTCTGATGTCGATGGCGCGCAGCTATCACGATCTGGCACTCGACCGCGACATCGTCTTCGTCCACAACGCGAGGACGCCGGCCGACATCATCTTCCGCCACGAGCTCGAGCTGATCGCACGCAACCTGCCGGGCTTCTGCTTCGTGCCGGTCTGCGACAGCGAGGGGGCGAGCGAGCGCTGGGGCGGCTATCGGGGCCGGATCTCCCGGCCGATGCTGGAGATGATCGCGCCCGATCTCCTGGAGCGCGAGGTGTTCGCCTGCGGACCCGCGCCCTACATGGCGGCCGTGCGCGCGATCCTCGCCGAGATCGGCTTCGATGTCGCCCGCTACCACGAGGAGAGCTTCGACTACACCACGCTCGTGGGCGAGAGCGAGGAGACCGTGCGGCAGGCCGCGGCCGCCGAGACCCCGACCTTCCGCGTCGAGTTCACGAAAAGCCGGCGCGTCGTCGAGTGCGACGCCGGCACCACCGTGCTGAACGCCGCCCGCGCCGCTGGGATGCGCCTGCCTTCCTCCTGCGCCAAGGGCTTGTGCGGCACCTGCAAGAGCAGGCTGGTCTCGGGCAAGGTCGAGATGAAGCACGCGGGCGGCATTCGCCAGCGCGAGATCGATCAGGGTTGGGTGCTGCTCTGCTGCGCGAAGCCGCAAGGGGATCTCGTGGTCGAGCGCTGAGGCATCGCCCCATGTCGGGGGGTGGAGGCAGGCAGGGCCGGAAGGTCGATCTCGCGACACTCCGGCGATTCGTCTTCCTCACCCTTCCGAACTACTCGATGATCGCCTGCTCGAACGCGCTCGAGGCTTGCCGGATGGCGAACTACGTCGCCGGCCGGCGGCTCTATGCCTGGCAGGTGGCGACCCTCGACGGCAGGCCCAGCGTGGCGAGCAACGGCCTCAGCCTGCAGCCGACGGTGGCCCTCGCCGAGGCCGGGCCGGCGGATGCCGTATTCGTCTGCGGCGGCGTCGACGTGCGCCAGAGTGTGGGCCGGCCGCTTGAGAAGGCCCTGCGGCGGCTGGCGCAGGACGGCATCGTCTTGGGCGCCATCTGCACCGGCAGCTTCGTCCTGGCCGAGGCCGGGCTCCTCGACGGCTATCGCTGCGCGATCCACTGGGAGAACCTCGCCGCCATCCGCGAGGAATTCCCCTTGACGAGCTTCGTCGAGGATCTGTTCGTGGTGGATGGCGACCGCCTCACCTGCACGGGCGGCGTGGCCCCGCTCGACATGATGCTGTTCCTGATCGAGGCTCGGCTCGGCCGCGACCTCGCCGCGCGCGTCTCCGACCAGTTCGTGCTCGAGCGCATCCGGCGCGCGGACGATCCCCAGCACATTCCGCTCCGCGCCCGGATCGGCCCGGGCCATCTCGCGGTGACGCGGGTGGCGAGGGCCATGGAGAAGAACATCGAGCGGCCGCTCGCGATTGCGGTACTCGCCGCCCGCGTCGGCATGTCGGAGCGGCAGATCGAGCGGCTGTTCCGGCAGCACGTCGGCATGAAGCCGAGCGAATACTACATGACGATCCGGCTCGACCGGGCACGCGAGCTCTTGAGGCTCTCCGATCTCTCGATCACCGACGTCGCGGTCGCCACCGGCTTCACCTCGCCGTCCCACTTCAGCACGGCCTACCGTCGCCGGTTCGGCCACGCGCCACGCGAGGAGCGCAAGACCAGCCCGCCCGATCTGCCGATGGGCGCCGCGTAGGAGGTGCCCCTATCTCGCCCCCGCGCCGTTCGCCCATCGGGTGGATTGGATTCTAGCAATGCGTCCGTGCGTGCCTGCGCCATCGTCCTCTCCCGGTGCTGGCAGGCCCCGCCTTAGCCAAGTGTCCTGCCAGCCGGGGCAGGCTCAATTGGGTTCAGCGGATGCCCTTGGCCGTCAGGTCGATCACCCGTTCGGCGTTCTCCTTGGTGACGAAGGCCGGGCCCGTTCGCACCGTGCCGCTCGGCAGCACGCCGTACTTCGCGTGCTCGGTCAGAAACACGATGGGCAGGTAGCCCTGCAGGTAGGGCTGCTGATCGATGGCGAAGTCCATCTTGCCGTCGTGAACGGCCTTGAGCACGTCCGGCGACAGGTCGAACGTGCCGAACACCACTTTACCGAGCGCTCCGGCGCCGTCGAGGGCCTCCAGGGTCGCCTCGGCCGTGCTCGGGGCCAGGGTGAGCACCCCGCCGATGTCGGCGCCGGCCATGAACCGCGACGCCACGCCGTTGCGGGTCTCGGTCGGGTCGAGTGTCACGGCGAGCACCTCGGCCTTCCCGCCCAGACCATCCGCCAGACCCTTGCAGCGCAGGTCGAGGGCGACGTTGCCGACTTCCGGATTGACGCAGAGCGCCTTGGTCACGCCCTTCGCGGCCATGCGCCTGCCCGCACCGAGCCCGGCCTCGTACTCGGTCTGCCCGACATGGGCGCCGACCCCGAGCTTCTCGAAGACGTCGGATCCGGAGTTCAGCGACACTACCGGAATGCCGCTGGCGACGGCCGAGGTGATCGAATCGCCCAAGGCGTCGGCGTCCGGGATCGACACGGCCAGGCCATCCGGATGGCTCGCGACCGCGGCGTCGATGAGCTGACTCATCTGGACCATGTCGAACGTGTTGGGTGCACGGTATTCGACGGTGACACCCATGTCCTTGGCCGCTTCGTCGACGCCTCTCTTGACCACCGACCAGAACGGGTTCGCCGCCTGACCATGGGTCACGACGACGATCCGGATGGAGCCCTGGGCCATGGCGGCCGAAGAGAGCCCTGCGGCCAGGAGAGCGCACGCGGCCGTGGCCGCGATGGCGAGATGTCGCATCGCATGTTCCTTTCGCGGTGTGGAAAGCGCCGAAGAGCGGCGGGTCCGGGCGCTATTCCGGATAGGCCCCCGGAACGTTCTGGTCGTAGTCGATGAGAGCACCGGTCATGACACCGGCATCGGGGCTCAGGAGGTAGCTCGCGAGCCCCGCGAGCTGATGCGGCTTGCAGAGCTGCCCCATCGGCTGCGCGGCTTCTGCCCGTTCCAGCCAGCCATCGGTCGCCCCGTGGTAGCGGCGCTGGGTCGCGTCCTCGCCGGGCGTGTCCATCCAGCCCGGCAGGATCGCGTTGCAGCGGATGCGATCAAAGCGGTAGGCGTTGGCCACGTTCTTCGTCAGCGTCGCCAGGGCGCCCTTCGAGGCCGAATAGGCCGAGAGGTAGGACTGGCCGCAATGGACGCATTGCGAGAGGATGTTGACGATGGCGCCGCCGCCGCCCTGCGTCAGGCGATGCTTCACGAAGCCCTGCATCAGGAAGAACGGTGCCCGGACATTGGTGGCGAACATCTCGTCCCAGAGCTCGGGCGACGTGTCCAGGAGCGTGCCGCGCGCCCCCAGGGCCGCCGCGTTCACGAGCGCATCGACCGTGCCGAGCTCGACCACGGCCTTCTCGATCAGGCCGAGGCAGGCATCGACGTCCTGGAGATCGAGCGGGACGAAGCGCACCTTGCCGCCGAGCTCGGCAAGCTCGGCCACCGCGCGGGCGCCCTTCTCCGCATCGCGACCAGCGAGGACGAGACGCCGGCAGCCCTCGGCGACGAGCTGGTGCGCGATGGCGAGGCCGACACCCTGAGCGCCGCCGGTGATGACGGCGGCCGTGCTCGCATGGCGCTTGTTCAGGTCAGACATCGCCGAACTCCTGGTCGGGGCCGGTCAGGTGGATGGTTCTTCCCTGCTTGCAGGATGCGGTTGCGGCTTCGGCGAGATAGGCCGCCATCAGCCCGTCCCGGGCGTTGACCGGCATCTCCCTGCCGTCTCGCACGCATTCGAGGAACAGACGGATCTCGGCGGCGTAGCTGTCGCCGTAGCGTTCCATGAAGAATTCGAGGATCGGCGCCGGCGTGCCGGGATGATCGGCAGTGAAGCGTTTCAGCCCCGACTGCCGCGGGTTGTCGGAGAGGACCATCCCGGCCGAGCCGAACGCCTCGATCCGCTGGTCGAAGCCGAAGGCGCAGCGCCGGGCGTTGAGGATCGTGACGATCGCCCCGTCCGCGGCGAGCATGGTGACGCTCGCGTTGTCGATGTCGCCCAGCCGCCCGATCTCGGGATCGATGATGGAGGAGCCGTGCGCGGTCACGCTCACGAACTCCTGGCGGAGGATGGCGCGCGCCATGTCGAAATCGTGGATCATCATGTCCCGGAACAGCCCGCCCGAGCGGGGCACGTACGCGAGCGGCGGCGGGAAGGGGTCACGGCTGGTGATGATCAACTGCTCGAGCCGGCCGATCTGTCCGCCGTGCACCGCCGCGCGCAGGCTCGCATGCCCGCGGTCGAAGCGACGGTTGAAGCCGAGGAAGACCTTGCGCGCCGCCGCCTCGCCGATGGTGGCGATGCAGCGGCGGGCATCCGCGAGGCTGCTGGCCAGCGGCTTCTCGCAGAGCACCGGCTTGCCCGTCCGCACGGCTTCGATCACGAGATCCACATGCGTATCCGAGGAGGTGGCGATCACCACGGCGTCGGCCTGCGCATCGGCCATGGCGTCGGCAGCGGTCGGTGCCACCTTCGCACCGATGCGCGCCGCGAGCGCCTCGGCGGCCGGGGTCACGGGGTCGTAGATCACCGCCAGCCGGGCCCCGGCCGCCTGAATCGCGGCCGCGTGGACCTGCCCCATGCGGCCGGCGCCGAGAAGGGCCATTCCCGTCATCGAGGCTCCCTTCCGATCGTCACGCGCGCGCCGGTCTCGGCGGAACGCTCCATGGCGGCGATGATGCGCTGGTTCTCGAGGCCGAAGCGGAAGTCGGGGAAGCAGTCCCCCTCCCCGGCGATGCCGCGGATCAGATCAAAGACCTCGATCACCTTGACGTCGAAGTAGCCGAGGCCGCCGCCGGCGAAATCGAAGCCGAAGAAGGCGGAGAACTGCGGTACCTGCGATCCCGCCAGGAGGGTCTTGAAGCCCCGGTCGTGCTTGGCATCGCGATAGCTGGCGACCTTGAGCTCGTTGAACCGCTCGCCGTCCATGACGATGGTGCCCTCGGTGCCCGACACCTCCCAGACGATGCCGAAGATCTTGCCCGCCGCGATGCGCGACGCCTCGATGGTGCCGCCCGCCCCGTTCTCGAAGCGGACGAGTGCCTGGAACTGGTCCTCGTTCTCGACCGCGAGGCGGGCACCACTCGCGTCGGCGCTCGCGGCATAGCCCGAGCCGCCGCCAGGTGCCGGGCGCGTGGCGAAGAAGATCTGCTCCTGGCCCACGACGCTCTCGACCGCACCCATCAGGAACTGCGCCACGCTGACGACGTGGGAGCCCAGATCGCCGAGCGCACCCGAGCCCGCCTGCTCGCGCGAGCAGCGCCAGCTCCAGGGCATGTCGGGGTCGTTGAAGAAGCCCTGATCGAACCAGCCGCGGAAACGGGTGGGCGTGCCGATGTCGCCCCGCTCGATCAGTCGCTTCGCCAGAAGTGCCGCGGGCGTTTTGATGTTGTTGAAGGCCACCATGGTCTTGACGCCCGCGCGCTCGGCGGCCTCGACCAGAGCCTGCGCATCCGTGAGCGTCACCGTCAGCGGCTTCTCGCAGTAGACGTGCTTGCCGGCCCGGATCGCCGCCATCGCCATCTCGAAATGCAGGCTGTTGGGCGTGGTGATGTCGACGACGTCGATCTCGGGGTCCTCGACCATGGCGCGCCAGTCCGCCGTGGCATGGGCGAAGCCGAAGCGGCTCGCGGCGGCCTGCGCCAGCTCCTGGTTGGCCTCGGCCAGCGTGTGCAGGACCGGCACCAGCGGCAGATCCCGGTAGAGCAGCGCGGCGCGACGATAGGCATCGGCATGCGCCTGCCCCATGAAGCCCGAGCCGATCAGGCCGATGTTGAGCGTCTTGCGTGTCATTCAGTCTCCTCCCGCCAGACCCGCGCGGCTGGCCGACTGCAGGATCCGTTCGGCGACGAAGCCATGGGCACGGGCGACGGTGGCGGCGGGCGGGGCCTTCATCGGGTCCTGCTCGGCCTCGACCACCAGCCAGCCGGCATAGCGCCCTTCGCCGAGGAAGCGTGCCAAGGGGCCGAAATCGATCGCACCGTCGCCGGGCACGGTGAACATCCCGGCACGGACGGCGTCGTTGAAGCTCAGATCGCGCGCGCGCACCTCGGCCAGCACGTCCGCACGCACGTCCTTGAGGTGGATGTGGTTGATCCGTGGGCCGAACGCCTCGATCAGGCGGGCATGGTCGAACCCGGCGGCCGCCGCGTGTCCGGTATCGAGCAGGAGCCCGACCGCAGGTCCGGTGGCTGCCATCACGGCACGGATCTCCTCGAACGTCTCGGCCACCATCATCAGGTGGTGGTGGTAGGCGAGCGCCAGGCCGAACACATCGCGCAGCGCCTCGGCGAACCGGGTCAGCCGGTCGCCATAGGCGGCCACCTCCTCCGGAGCGAGCCGCAGGCGGGCCGACATGGGTACGTCGAGCGCGTTCTCGGCCATGCGACCGCACTCGCCGTAGACCATGACCTCGACGCCGCAGGCCCGCAGCAGGCCGGCATGCGCGCGGACGGCCTCGAGTTCCGCCTCGACCTCGCGATCCGCGAGGAAACCGCTGTACCAGCCCGAAGCCAGGCGCAGGCCATGCGCGGACAGCAGGCGGGACAGAGCCGCGGGCTCGCGCGGGAAGATCCGGCTCAGCTCGACGCCCGCATAACCTGCGGCTGCCGCCTCCGACAGGCAGGTCGCCGCCGTGGTGCCGCGCCCGAGCTCCTCGAGCACCTCGTTGACCCAGGACAGCGGACTGACTCCGAGCCGCAAGGCGTCCGACGGCGCCTTTCCTCCCTGCATGTTCGCCTCCCCGAATTCGACCTCCTGCCCTATACCTGACGTGTTTCCTGCAGGCCACTTGACGTTTGAAGGTAAACCTTCAAATTGCCCCCATGAGCCGAAAGACCACCTTGATCCAAGTCGCCGAAGCGGCGGGTGTGAGCCTCAGCACCGTCGACCGGGTCGTGAACCGGCGCGGCGGGGTTTCCCCGAAAGCCGAGGCGAAGGTTCTGGAGTGGGCGCGCCGGTTGAATCTCGACCGGCGCATCGACCGCAGCTACCTCAAGACCCTGCGCATCGCGGTGCTGATGCAGTCGCCCCAGAACCCGTTCTATCGTGCCTTGCGCGACGCCTTCGGCGACCTCAGGGCGACGATGGCGGACATGAAGATCGGCTGCTTCATCCACGACATCGACGTCACGGACGTCGCGGGCACCGCGCAGAAGATCGGGGAAGTCTCGAAGTCTTACGACGGCCTGATCGTCACCTGTCCCGACGATCCGAGGCTGTCGGACGCGCTCCGCCTCGCCGCACGGCGCGTACCGATCGTGACGCTGGCGACCGACCTACCGGGCAGCGGCCGGATCGCCTATGTCGGGCCCGACAACCGCCAGATCGGGCGCGTCGCCGGCGAGTTGATGGGCCGGTTCCTCGGCTCGGAGGGCGGGCGCATCCTCGTCGTCCTCGGCATGCAGCGCATGACCGGGCACGAGGAGCGCGAGATGGGGTTCCGCTCGGTGCTGCGGGAGCGGTTCCCCGGCTGCAGCATCGTCGCCTCGCTCGAGAGCGAGGAGAGTCAGGAACGAGCCGGCGAACTCGTGCGCGAGGCGCTCCGGGACCACCCCGGCGTGCGGGGGATCTACAACGTTTCGGCCGGCAACCTGGCCATCGCGCGGACGATCCAGAGCCTGGGGCTCGCGCACAAGATCGTCATGATCACGCACGAGCTGACGCCGGCACGGCGGCAGATGCTGCGCGACGGCATTCTCGACGCCGTCATCGATCAGAACCCGTGGCTCGAGGCGCGGCGAGCGCTCGAGGTTCTCGGGCGGCATTTCCAGCGCGGCGACGTCGAGATTCGGCCGAACGAATACACACCCTACAGCATCTTCATCCGCGAGAATTGCCCCGCGATCGACTAGCTGGGAATAAATACTGCATAGTGTGCTCATGCCCTCCCCACCTGCGGCGGAGGAAGGAGTTGTTCGCGTGGCAGCGCTTTCTCCCTACGGCACGTGGGAAAAGGTTGGGGTGGGGGCTCGTCCGGCCGCGAGCTGCCCTAGCGCTGCGCCGTTTCCCAGTTCGGCGCCACGTAATAAGGCGCGTTCGAGGCCGGCAGCGGGGCCTTGCCCAGGATGTGGTCGGCCGCCTTCTCGCCGATCATGATCGTGGGCGCGTTGAGATTGCCGGTCGTGATCGAGGGCATGATCGAGCTGTCCACGACCCTCAAGCCCTCGAGCCCGATCACCCGCGTCTCGGGATCGACCACCGCCATGGGATCGTCGGGGCTGCCCATCCTGCAGGTGCAGGACGGGTGGTACGCGCTCTCGACCTTCTGGCGGATGAAGGCGTCGATCGCCTCGTCGCTGGTCACGTGCTCGCCGGGCTGGATCTCGCGGCCGCGATAGGGCGCGAAGGCCGGCTGCGCGAAGATCTCGCGCGTGAGCCGCACGCAGGCGCGCATCTCGATCCAGTCGTCGGGATGGCTCATGTAGTTGAAGAACACCCTGGGCTTGTCGAGCGGGTTGTTCGAGCGCAGCCGTACCCAGCCCCGGCTTTTCGAGCGCATCGGCCCGACATGGGCCTGAAAGCCGTGCTCGGAGGCCAGCGACCTGCCGTCGTAGGTCACGGCCAGAGGCAGGAAATGGTACTGGATGTCCGGATACTTGACGCCGGCCCGCGAGCGGATGAAGGCGCAGCTCTCGAAATGATTGGTGGCGCCGAGCCCGTCCTTCGTGAGCAGCCAGCGCATGCCGATCAGCGCCTTGGCCCAAGGGCTCATCGAGGAATAGAGCGTGATCGGCTGGGTGCAGGCGACCTGGAAATAGAACTCCAGATGATCCTGCAGGTTCTCGCCGACACCCGGCAGATGATGCCGGACCTCGATCCCATGGTCCTTGAGCTCCTCGGCCGGGCCGATGCCCGAGAGCTTCAGGAGCTGCGGCGAGTTGATCGGCCCGCCCGAGAGGATCACCTCGCGCCGCACGCGCACCTCGTGCTCGCTCCCGCCGCGCCGGTAGCGGACGCCCACGGCCTTCCGGCCCTCGAGGACGATCCCGGTGGCGAGCGCTCCCGTCACGACCTCGAGGTTGGGCCGCTTCATGGCCGGCTTCAGATAGGCGTTGGCCGCGCTCCAGCGCCGGCCGCGATAGACGGTCATGTCCATCCGGCCGAAACCTTCCTGCTGGTAGCCGTTCACGTCCGCGGTCTCGGGATAGCCCGCCTGCTTGCCGGCCTCGATCCAGACGCGGTAGAGCGGATTTTCGAGCGCGCCGTAGCGGGTATGGAGCGGCCCGTCGCTGCCGCGATACTCGTTGCCGCCCTCCTCGCGCGTCTCGGCGCGCTTGAAGTAGGGCAGCACGTGCCGGTAGGCCCAGCCTTTGGCTCCCTCCTCCTCCCAGCGGTCGAAGTCGAGTGGATTGCCGCGGATATAGACGAGGCCGTTGATCGAGGACGAGCCGCCGAGCACCTTGCCGCGCGGCGTGTGCAGGCGCCGGTTGTCGAGATGCGGCTCGGGCTCGGTCTCGTACTGCCAGTTGTACTTCGCCATGTTCATCGGGATCGAAAGGGCGCTCGGCATTTGGATGAACACCGAGCGGTCCGATCCGCCATATTCGAGAACGAGCACCTTGTTCCGGCCGTCCTCGGTCAGGCGGTTGGCGAGCACGCAGCCGGCCGAGCCGGCGCCGACGATGACGTAGTCGAACGTCGCGGGCGAAGGTGTCGTCATCGGTTCCGCTCCGCTCAGTAGGGGGCTTCGATCTTGGAAAGGGCCACGTAGACGCTCTTGAGCTGCGTGTAATGCTCGATCGCGGCCTTGCCGTTCTCACGGCCCAGGCCGGAAAGCTTGGCGCCACCGAACGGCAGCTCGATCGGCGTGATGTTGTAGTGGTTGATCCAGCACGTGCCGGCCTGGAGCTGCGCCACCACGCGATGACCGCGGGCGAGGTCGCGGGTGAACACGCCGGCGGCGAGGCCGTACTCGGTGTCGTTGGCCCGCTCGACCACCTCCGCCTCGTCGTCGAACGGCAGCACGGTCATGACCGGTCCGAAGATTTCCTCGCGCACGATGGTCATGTCGTCGCGGCAGCCGTCGAACACGGCGGGGGTCACGAAGAAGCCCTTCGCGAGCGGCCCCTCGCCGATGCGCTCGCCACCGATCAGGAGCTTCGCCCCTTCCGCCTTGCCCCGCTCGATATAGCCCAGGACCTTCTCCATGTGCTCCTTGGAGATCAGGGCACCCACTTGCGTTGCGGGATCGAGCGGATCGCCCACGCGCATCGCCTTCACGCGCGCGAGGAGCTTGTCGAGGAAGGCGGCCTTGACGCTGCGCTGGACGAAGACGCGCGTCCCGTTCGAGCAGACCTCGCCCGCGGAGTAGAAGTTGGCGAGGAGAGCGCCCGAGACCGCCTCGTCGATATCGGCGTCCTCGAAGATGATCAGGGGCGACTTGCCGCCGAGCTCGAGCGTCACGTACTTCAGGGTGCTCGCCGCATCGGCCATCACCGCCTTGCCGGTGCCGACCTCGCCCGTGAGCGACACTTTCCGGATCGCGGGATGGCGGGTGAGCAGCCGGCCCGTGTCGGCCATGCCCTGGACGACGTTGAACACGCCCGCCGGCACGCCCGCCTCCACCATGATCTCGGCGAGCTTCGAGGCCGTCATCGGCGTGAGCTCGGCCGGCTTGAAGATCATGGCATTGCCGCAGGCGAGCGCCGGGGCGGACTTCCAGCAGGCGATCTGCAGGGGATAGTTCCAGGCGCCGATGCCGGCGACGATGCCGAGAGGCTCGCGCCGGGTATAGCCGAAGCCGGCAGCGCCCAGATCGATGTGCTCGCCCGACAACCCGGCGGCGAGGCCGGCATAATACTCGATGCAGTCGGCACCCGAGATCACGTCGACGACCGAGGTCTCCTGGATGGGCTTGCCGGTGTCCTTGGTCTCGAGCTCGGCGAGCTCGGCATTGCGCTGCCGCAGGATGTCGGCGACCCGCCGCAGGATCCGGCCGCGCTCGGCTCCGGTCATGGCGGCCCACACCGCCTGGCCCCGGCGCGCGGCCGCGACGGCGCGCTCGACCTCGGCGGCGCCCGCGATCTCGACCCGCGCCAGGACCTCGCCCGTCGCCGGGTTGATCGTCTCGAAGGTCTCGCCGCTCCCGGAGGCGACGTACGCGCCGCCGATGTGGTTGCGGAGCAGGGGTGCGGTCATGGATCTGCCTCCCGAAGCTGTCGGATGGAAGGTGTGGGCGGACGAGACGAGCTGGGAATCCAGGAAATCGCTCGCGATGGCACATGCCTCGGCGCTGCCGGCGCCATTGCGCGCGAGCGTTGCGCGCAGCCAGAGCCCGTCGATCAGCGCGGCGAGGGCGCTCGCGATCCGCTGCGCCCGGTCGGGCGGAACGAGCCGCTTCAGGGCGTGCAGGAGGTTCGAGAGCAGCCGGCGCTCGTAGACGCGCTGCACGCGCCGCAGCCGGTCGGAGTGCCGGACCTGGCTCCAGAAGGCGAGCCAGACGCTGGCCGTGCGCTCGTCGAGCTCCTCGGGGGCCAGATTCGCCTCGATCACCGCCTGCAGCCGGGCACGCGGCTCCTCCGCCGCGGCGAGGCGGCGCGCCGTGCCGCGCCAGAGCCGGGTCGCGAGGCTGCGCATCGTCGCCTCGAGCAGCCCGTCCTTGTCGCCGAAATAGTGCGCCACGAGCCCCGGCGAGGCGCCCGCCCGCTTGCCGATCTGGGCCAGCGTGGTCGCGGCGAAGCCGACCTCGGCCATGACGTCGACCGTGGCCTCGATGAGCTGCTGGCGGCGATCGCCGACCCCGTTCATCTGCATCGTCGCGTTGTCCCTGACCCGCCTGTCCGGCCACCGACCGGACAGCTTTGATCGGACGTTCAATCAAGTAGTCTGCGCAGCTGGAAATTGGCTCTTCGAGGGGCTCGGCGCAAGAGGAATATTGAACGACCGTTCAACGATAGTCGGCCCGCGACCGATGCGGGAATGTCGCCTCCGTTCAGGCCCGCTGCCGATCCTGCGCTGGCAACCCCGCCCTCTCGGCAGCGATCCTTGCCAACCCGCCGAACGCCGGACGACGACGATGAACCCAGCCGAAGCCTATGTCCTGACCGTCACCTGCAAGAGCGAGCGCGGGCAGGTGGCCGAGATCTCGGGTTTCCTGGCCCAGCACGGCTACTACATCAACGAGCTCGCCCAGTTCGACGACGAGGACAGCAACCGGTTCTTCGCGCGCTGCCTGTTCCGTCCCGACGGAGCCCCGACCTTCGGCCTCGAGGCCTTGCGCGAGGCGTTCGCGGCCGGGCCGGCGACGCGCTTTCCCATGGAGTGGGCGATCCACGACGCGCATCGGCGCATGCGCGTGCTCATCATGGTCTCGAAGTTCGACCATTGCCTCAACGACCTCCTCTACCGCCACCGCACGGGCGAATTGCGGATGGACGTGACGGCCGTGGTCTCGAACCATCCCGATCTCGAGCCTCTCGTCCGCTGGCACGGCCTGCCCTACGTCCATCTGCCGATCACGCCGGCGACGAAGGCGGAACAGGAAGCGAAGCTCTGGGCACTGATCGAGGAGACCCGAAGCGAGCTCGTCGTGCTCGCCCGCTACATGCAGGTACTCTCGGACGAGCTCTGCGAGCGCCTGCGTGGACGCGCCATCAACATCCACCATTCCTTCCTCCCCGGCTTCAAGGGAGCGAAGCCCTACCATCGCGCCTACGAGCGCGGGGTGAAGCTGATCGGCGCCACGGCACATTACGTCACGGCCGATCTCGACGAAGGGCCGATCATCGAGCAGGTGGTCGAGCGGGTCGATCATACGCTCAAGCCCGAGGATCTCGTGGCGGTCGGGCGGGATTCGGAGAACCTGGCGCTGGCCCGCGCGGTGCGGCTGCATCTCGAGCATCGCGTGTTCATCAACGGCAACCGCACGGTGGTCTTCCGCTGACCGACGGCTCGGCGCCGCTGCCCCGCCATGCCCAATCCCGGGCTTGGCATCCGCCTTCGCACGCATTACCCCCCTTCCAGCGGTGGCCCGTGAGGGACGCACGGGCCATGGCCGCTTCGGGGAGGGTCGTCCATGCGAGTCCTGATCACGGGCGGGACCGGATTCATCGGCGGGAAGCTCGCGGCCGCGCTCTTGCGCGAGGGCACGTTCACGCTCGATGACGGCGCGGCGCGCCGGATCGAGCGGATCACGCTGTTTGACGCCGGCTCCGGCGAGGGCATACCGCAGGATCCGCGGGTCGAGGTGGTGACGGGCGACATCACGGATGCCGCGACCGTCCGCTGGCTGGCGCGGGATGCCGATCTCGTCTGGCACCTCGCGGCCGTGGTCAGCGCCGCCGCCGAGGCCGACTTCGACCTCGGCATGGCGGTCAACGTCGACGGCACGCGCCTCCTGCTCGAAGCCTTGCGCGCCACCGGGCGCCGGCCGCGGCTCGTGTTCACGAGCGGCTTCGCCGTGTTCGGCGGCGAGCTACCGGGCGTGGTCACCGACGAGACGGCCCCCACGCCGCAGACTTCCTACGGCATGGAGAAGGCCGTGGGCGAGCTCCTGGTCGCCGACTACAGCCGGAAAGGCTTCGTCGACGGCCGCTCCTTGCGGCTGCCCACGATCGTCGTGCGCCCCGGCAGGCCCAACAAGGCGGCCTCGGCCTTCGCGAGTTCGATCATCCGCGAGCCTCTGGCCGGCCACGAGGCCGTCTGCCCCGTGCCGCGTGACACCGCGATCTACATCCTCTCGCCGCGCCGGGCGATCGAAGCGCTCCTGCGCGCCATGCAGCTCGCGGATGCGGCGTGGGGCGTGAACCGCACGCTGTCGCTGCCGGGGATCACGGTCACGATCGGCGAGATGCTGGACACGCTCGCTGCGGTGGCGGGCGAGGCGGTGGTGGGCCGGGTGCGCATCGCCCCCGATCCCGCGATCCAGCGCATCGTCGAGAGCTGGCCGGTCCGGGTCGAGGCGCGACGGGCAAAAGCGCTGGGCTTCGCGGCCGACGGCTCCTTCGAGGAGATCGTCCGCAGCCATATCGAGGACGAGCTCCAAGAGACGGTGCGATGACGGAGCGTCATCGCGCCGGGCTGATCGGCTGCGGGTTCTTCGCGCGCAACCATCTCCATGGCTGGCGGGACCTCGGCGAAGCGGTCGAGCTCGTGGCGGTGTGCGACCTCGATGCGGCGAAGGCGCAAGCCGCTGCGGCGGCGTTCGCGGTGCCGCGCTGGTACACCGACGCGCGCACGATGCTGGAGCGGGAGCGGCTCGATTTCGTCGACATCGTGACCACGATGCCCTCGCACCGGCCGCTCGTGACGCTCGCGGCCGAGCACGGGGTCGCTGCCATCGTCCAGAAGCCGTTCGCGCCGACCCGGGAGGACTGTGTGGCCATGGTCGAGGCGTGCGCGGCCGCCGGTGTGCCGCTGATGGTGCACGAGAACTTCCGCTTCCAGTCGCCGATGCTGGCCGTGCGCGAGGTCTTGACGAGCGGTGCGATCGGCGAGATCACCTGGGCGCGCATCGCTTGGCGGACGGGCTACGACATCTATGCCGGCCAGCCCTATCTCGCGAAGGAAGAGCGCTTCATCCTGCTCGACATCGGCGTGCACGTCCTCGACCTCGCACGCGTGCTCGTGGGCGAGGTCGAGCGGGTCCATGCCGAGACGCAGAGCATCAGGCCCGGCATCGCCGGCGAGGACGCAGCCACCGTACTGCTTCGCCACCGTTCGGGCGCGGTGAGCGTGATCGACTGCTCTTACGCGAGCTACCGCGATCCCGATCCCTTTCCCGAGACCCTGCTCGAGATCGAGGGCCGGGAAGGCAGCCTCGTCCTCTCGCCCGGCCTCGAGCTCAAGGTCCGCGGCCGGAGCGGGACCAGCGTGCGTTCTTTGCGCACCCCTACCCTGCCCTGGACGGCCGAGCCCTGGCACGTGGCCCAAGAGAGCGTGCTCAACACCCAGCGCCACTGGGTGACGTGCCTCGAGGCCGGCCGCGAGCCCGAGACCTCGGGCCGCGACAACCTCAAGACTTATGCCCTCGTCGAAGCCGCCTACGAGAGTGCCAGGATCCAGCAGGCGGTGCGGCCGGGAGCATGAGCGGCACCCGCTTGCCGATGAACGCAACCTTCCTCACAGGAGAACGCCCATGAAGCTGCTCCGCGTCGGTCCGTCTGGCGCCGAGAGGCCGGCCATGCTCGACGCGCAAGGGGTCTTGCGCGACCTTTCCGGCGTCGTGCGCGACATCGACGGCGAGGCGATCTCGCCCGAAGGTCTGAAGCGGCTGGCGTCGCTCGATCCGACCAGCCTGCCCAAGGTCGAGGGCGCCCCGCGCATCGGGCCCTGCGTCGTGCGGCCGATGAACTTCGTCTGCATCGGCCTCAACTATGCCGATCACGCCGCCGAGACCAACGCGCCTATCCCCAAGGAGCCCATCATCTTCATGAAGTCGCCGAGCGCCTTCAGCGGCCCCTACGACGAGGTCAGGATCCCGCGCGGCTCGAAGAAGACCGACTGGGAAGTGGAACTCGGCGTGGTGATCGGCACGAAGGCCAGCTACGTGCCCGAGAACCGGGCCATGGACCACGTCGCCGGCTACTGTGTGGTCAACGACGTGAGCGAGCGCGAGTTCCAACTCGAGCGCGGCGGCACCTGGGACAAGGGCAAGGGCTGCGACACGTTCGGGCCCACCGGCCCGTGGCTCGTCACCAAGGACGAGATCCCGGACCCGCAGAACCTCAAGATGTGGCTCGAGGTCGACGGCAAGCGGATGCAGGACGGCAGCACGAAGACCATGATCTTCGGCGTGGCCAAGCTCGTGAGCTACGTCAGCCACTTCATCACGCTCTACCCCGGCGACATCATCAGCACTGGCACGCCCCCCGGTGTCGGCATGGGCATCAAGCCGGAGCCCGTGTTCCTCGAGCCGGGCCAGACCATCCGCCTCGGCATCGAGGGGCTGGGCGAGCAGGTCCAGAAGGTCGGCCAGGCCTGACGCGGATGGGGTGCAGGGCGTGGCACGGGTCCGCTCCCTGCACCGGCCCGGCCGCAAGGTCGCAGCTTCCACCCGAGCCGACGCTTTCCCCACCAGACAGCGCCCGATGCGACCCCTTGGACTCTTGCTCGATTCCCTGCGGCCATCGAGATCAAGTCGATTGAGCGTTAGATCGAATTGGTTCTTTCTGCTTGAAGTTTTCTCGAGCGCCACGTGAATTGAAGCAGGATGGCATGCCGGCCCTGACCCCCGACAGCTTCACGACAGCGGCCTTCCTGGCGGTGGCGGACGGCTCGGAGACCATCGGCATCACGGCGAACGCTGCGTTCGCCACGCTCGTGCGCCAGAAGCCGGGCGAGCTCACGTCCCCGCCGGAGCTGGCGCAGAAGCTCCGGGACTGGATCACGGGACAGGCCCCTGCCGCGATGTGCGAGCTGGTGCTGGCGCCAGGATGCTCGGCCACGGTGGCGCTCCATCGGCTGACCGACGACGAGCACGGACGCGCTCGGATCCTGGGCCTTGTGATGGGCGAGCCCCGCCCGATCGCTGCCGAGATCCCGGCCGGGACGGAACCGCCGCGGGCACGGATCGGCCGGATCACGATCTGGGAGCGCGACCTCGGCGATGGCACGGGCGCGGAGGCGCAGCCGATCCGCAGCTTCGAGCTCGGCGTCCGGCCGCCCGGGGCTGCGGCCGACCAGCCCGGCGTCTTCATCCATCCCGAGGACCGGGTGCTGCTCAACGCCGCCTTCGCGCGGGTGCGCGCCGGCGCTCCGGGCTGCAGCGTCGATGTCCGGCTCTGCTGCCCGGACGGTTCGATCCGCACGCTCCAGATCGAAGGCGCGGTGAGCCGGCGCGATGCGGCCGGTCGCCCGATCCGGCTGATCGGCGCCTCGATCGACGTGACCGAGCTGCGCGCCACCCAGGCGCGGCTCGAGGCCAGGGAGGAGCAGGCCCGGCAGCAGGTGGCGGAGTTGGAAGCACTCTACGAGCGGGCACCGATCGGGCTCGTCCTGCTCGACCGCGAGCTTTCGGTGCTGCGCCTCGGCCGCTGGCTCGCGGCGCGCGGCCTCGTGTCGGGCGATGGGCAGCGCGGCCGCAAGCTCGGCGAGGCGGCACCGGCGCTGGTGCCGATCATGGAGCCCCACCTGCAGCGCGTCCTGACGACCGGCGAGCCCGTCGACGGCGTCGAGGTCGAGATCGAGCTGCCCGGCACCCCCGGCAGGAAGCGCCACTGGCTGGAGCAGTTCTACCCGCTGCCCGCGGCGAGTGCCGTCGGCGGGATCGTGCAGGACGTCACCGAGCGCAAGGAGGCGGAAGCCCGCCTCAAGGAGAGCGAGGCGCGCTTTCGCCACCTCATTGCGACCCTCGTTCACGCCTTCGTCCTCGAGGAGCTGGCACCCGAGCGGCGGCTGCTCTACGTCAGCCCCGGCTACGAGCGGCTCTGGGGCCGCCCGATGGCCGAGCTCGAGCGCGATCCGGGGGCGTGGCTCGCGGCGGTCCGGCCGGCGGACCGGCCCGAAGTGGAGGCGGCGCTCGCCGCGCTCGCCGCCGCCCGCGAGCCCGTGCACCGGCAGATCGAGTACCGGATCGTGCGTCCCGACGGCACGGAGCGCTGGATCCGCGATCTGATGCTCTCGCTGCGCGAGCCCGACGACCACGGCCATCGCCTGGCGCGACTGGCGCAGGACGTGACCGAGCTCAAGGAGGCCGAGGCGGCGCTTCACCGCGCGCAGGCCGAGGTGGTCCGTCTTCTGACCGACCTGCAGGCGAGCCTGAGCTTCGTCGACCAGTTCCTGCCCGGCGTGCTGTTCCGGATGTCCTACGGACCGGACGGCGAACCGCGCTACAGCCGGGTCTCGGCCGCGGTCGAGCACTATTACGGTGTCGAGCCCGAGGCCGTCATCCGCGACGGCCGGCTCCTGCTCGAGCGCGTGCATCCCGAGGATCGGCCCGGCCTGCCCGTCGCCGCCAGCGAGCCGGGCCCGCGGCGGGCGCTCTATCGGGCCCGGGGGGCGGACGGGCGCTGGCGCTGGATGCAGGCCACGGTCATGCCACGCTGGCTCGAGAGCGGGGAGCTCGTCTGGGACGGGATCGCGATCGACGTCACCGCGCTCAAGGAGGCCGAGGAGGCATCGAAGGCGGCAGCGCTCGCCGCCGAGCGCGCGCGGGCGGCGGAGGCCCTGAGCAAGCGTCTGGCCGAGGAGGGGCGTGCCAGAGCCGAGGCGGCCGATCGGGCGAAGTCGGCGTTCCTCGCCATGATGAGCCACGAGATCAGGACGCCGCTCACCGCCGTGCTCGGCTTCGCCGATCTCCTGGCCAAGGCGCCGCTCGCGGACGAGCATCGCAACCATGTGCGCATCATCCAGGATACCGGCCGCGCGCTCCTCACCATCCTGAACGACATCCTGGATTTCTCGAAGCTCGAGGCGGGCAAGCTCGAGCTCGAGCTGCGGCCGCTCGAGCTCGGAGCGCTGCTCACGGATGTCATGGCCGCGACCCGGCTCCTCGCCGGGGAGAAAGGCCTCGACTTCCGGCTCGAGATCGCACCCGAGCTGCCGGCGAGCGTGCTGGCCGATTCGGTCAGGCTGCGGCAGCTCCTGAGCAACCTGCTCTCGAACGCGGTCAAGTTCACCGAGCACGGCTCGGTCACGCTGCGGGCCCGCGTGCTCGGTACCGACGGGCACGTGCTGACCGTCCGAATCGAGGTCGAGGATACCGGCATCGGCATCGGCGAGGCGGAGCAGCAGCGCCTGTTCAACGCGTTCGAGCAGGCCGACCAGAGCATCAGCCGGCGGTTCGGCGGCACCGGGCTGGGCCTTGCGATCGCGCGCCGGCTCACGGAGCTCATGGGCGGACGGATCGGTGTCACCAGCACGCCAGGGATCGGCAGCACGTTCTGGGTCGAACTGCCGTTCTCGCTGTCGGCGGCGTCGCCGCGAGCGGAGACCGCCATCGCCGACCAGCCGCAGGCGATGGTCCAACCGGCGCGCGTGCTCGTGGTCGACGACGTCGCCACCAACCGCCAGCTCATTGCCGCCCTGCTCAAGGCGCTGGGCCATGTGGTCACGCTGGCCGTGGACGGTGAGGAAGCGATCGCCAAGGCCGAGGCCGAGGACTTCGACCTCATCCTCATGGACGTCAACATGCCGAAGCTCGACGGGCTCTCGGCGGCGCGGGCGATCCGTGCCGGTCAGGGCCGCAACGCGCGCACGCCCATCGTAGCGCTCACCGCGAACACCTTTCCCGAGGAGATCGCCGCCTGCCGTGCCGCCGGCATGAACGGCCATCTCGCCAAGCCCATCGACCGGCGCTCCCTGTCCGCGATGCTGGCCGACCAGCTGCCTGCCCGAGTGGATCGCATGGTGCGCACCGGGCCTTCGACACCCTGATCGTCTTGCGCGTGGATCGGAGCGGCGGCCCGATTGTCTTCGGGTCGGCAATCGAGTAGCAGTCGGAGCCCCGACGGAGGAGAATGGCGCTTCCGCCCGGTCGGATGGCATGTGCCCTATCCACGCGCCGCCGGCGGACGGGAGCGGGGCGGACATCACGGCGGCGCGTAGGGAGGTTCCGGTGAGCGAGCCCAGGTTCATCTTGCATTTCGTCACTCCGCTCAAGAACGTGAGCCCGTTCGACGTCAACATGGCGGCGGACGCCGGCTTCGACGTGATCGTTCCTTATACCGACGTCGATCTCAAGGAGGTGGCCGGCCTCGTTCAGGATGCGATCTTCAGCCGGGCACCGCAGGACGGGAAGCGCACGGCCGTCCTGATCGGCGGGCGCGAGCCGCTGCTTGCGATCGACATGCTGGAGGCGGCGAAAAACGCCATGGTGCCGCCGCACTTCGAGATCTCGGTGATGGCCGACCCCTCGGGTGCCTTCACCACCGCCGCCGGCATGGTGGCCGTGGTCGAGCGGCAGCTTCAGACCAAAGGCCTCAAGCTCGAGGGCAGGCGCGTCGCGGTCTTCGGCGGAACGGGCCCGGTCGGCCGGATCGCGGGCCTCATCGCGGCCAAGGCCGGGGCGAAGGTGACGCTCGTGGGCTATGACGGGCTCCACCGCGTCACCGCGACCTGCGATCAGTTCGGCGAGCGGTTCGGGGTCGCCATGACTCCGGCCGACGGCAGCGACGACGCCAAGAAGCTGAAGGTGGTCGAGGACAGCGAGATCATCCTCGCCGCCGGACGCGCCGGCACCCGGATCCTGACCAAGGACCAGCTCGGGGCCGCACGTCGGCTGCTCGTGGCGCTCGACGTCAACGCCGTGCCGCCTGCCGGCCTCGAAGGCCTCGACGCCTTCGCCAACGGCACGCCGATCGAGGGTACGCAGGGCGTCGGCTTCGGGGCGCTCGCCGTCGGCAACGTCAAGTTCCGCACCGAGCACGAGCTTCTGGCTTCGATGCGCGATGCCGCGCCGCGCCGCTACATCGGCGTCGACGAAGCGTTCGAGGCCGCCCGCCGCCATGCCGCCGGCTGAGCCGGTCCTGATCTGCGCGCTTTCCGGGCGGGCGCTGGCCCAGTCGGCGCGGGCGGCGGGCTTCGCTCCGATCGTGCTCGACGCCTTCGCCGATCTCGACACGCGCGAGGCGGGAGCACTGTGCCGGCGCATCCCGGTCGATGCGCACTGGCGCCTGCGGCGAGGAGCGCTCCTCGCCGCCGCGGCACGGCTGGCGCCGCCGCCGATCCCGCTGGTCTGGGGCTCGGGCTTCGAGCGCGCGCCGGACTTGCTCGCGGAGCTCGCGGAGGGGCGCCCGCTCTGGGGCACCGAGCCCGCCGTCGTGCGGGCGCTCAAGGACCCGATCCGGTTCGCCGCCACGGCACAGGTGCTCGGCATCCCGCATCCCGAGACCCGGGCCGAGCCGCCGGCGCACCCACGCGGCTGGCTCTGCAAGCGGAGCGGCGCCGCCGGCGGCGGGCACGTGAGGCGCGCACCGGCCGCCGGCCGGCCGGCCGGCCACGGCTGGTACTGGCAGCGGATCGCCGTCGGCCGGCCCGTCTCGGCGCTGGTGGCCGGCAACGGGATCGAAGCGCTCGTGCTGAGCTTCAGCGAGCAGTGGCCGGCTCCTGCACGCGGGCGGCGCTTCCGCTTCGGCGGCGTGCTGGCCCCGGCGGGCCTGTCGGCCACCGCACGGGAGCGGCTGGGTGCAGCCGCGGCGGCCCTCGCCGCCCATTACGGCATTCGCGGGCTCGCCAGCGTCGATGCCCTCGTCGCCGGCGACGCGGTCACGATCCTCGAGCTCAACCCGCGGCCCGGCGCCTCGCTGGAGGCGTACGAGCAGGCGCACGGGGTGAGCCTGTTCGCCGTGCACCGCGCGGCCTGCGCCGGCGAGCCGCTGACGGCACTGCCGCCGGCCGGCCGGATCGCCGGCACCGAGATCGTCTATGCGTCGCGCGGCATGGTCGTCCCGCCGGGCTTCGTCTGGCCGGACTGGACGGCCGATCGTACGCCGGACGGGAGCATGATACGGGCGGGCGAGCCCGTCTGCACCGTGCGGGCGAGCGGCGCCGATCGCGCCACGGTGAAGCTGCTGTTGCGGGAGCGGCGCCGGCGCGTCTCGGCGCCGGCGCTGCGACTCGCGGCTTGAGCGGTGCAGCCACGTCGCACCGAGGACAGAAGCTCTTCGCGAGCGAGCTAATATCGACCTCGAGGCCCGACAGGCCCGGGAACGAGGCAGGCAGGTCGTGCGCTTTCGCTCACGCCCGAGGTGCGGAGCAGGTCCAGCGGCGGACCACCCAGTCCGGGTGCTCCTGGCGCCACTGAACGATCTGTAGCTGTCCGGTGATGGCGCACTCCATGAGGCCCATATGCTCGGCCGTCGGAACATAGTGCCGCTCGCAGCGACTCGGCTCCTTCAACAGGCACGCGAGGAGAACCAGCTCAATCATGACAGTCAGCTCTTGATCGACGTCTGGCCATCAGAACCCTGGATCCGTCACGGGGTTCCTCGATGCTGCCGCTCCCCTTGTGTCGTATCGCCTCATCTGCTGATGACCAAGCTCCGGAATCGCCAGCCCATGACCGACGAGGTGCCGCCGAAAATGTCCGAAGCACGCCCGAGCCTGGGGCAGGCCGCGCAGCCGCTCGTGGCGGCCCTCGTCGCCGATGCGGCAGCGCTGCGCCTCGAGGTCGGGCGCAGCGCTACCGGTGCCACGATCGTCGACGGCGGGATCGCCGCACCGGGCGGCATCGAGGCCGGCCGCCGCATCGCCGAGATCTGCCTCGGCGGCCTCGGCCGGGTCGAGATCACCGCCGGCTCGCCGTTTCCGGCCTGGCCGTTTCGCATCGGCGTCACGGCGAGCGATCCCGTGCTCGCCTGCCTCGGCAGTCAGTATGCCGGCTGGAGCCTGAGCCACGGGGAAGGCGAAGGCGCCTACTTCGCCATGGCGTCGGGCCCGGGCCGCGCCCGTGCCGTCAAGGAGGAGCTGTTCGGCGAGCTGGCCTATGCCGACGAGGCGGCGCCCGGCGGCTTCTTCGTGCTCGAGACGGATCGCGTGCCGCCCGAAGCGCTGATAGAACGGGTGGCGGCCGACTGCAGGCTCTCGCCTTCCGATCTCGTCTTCGTCCTGACGCCGACCACGAGCCTCGCCGGGGCCGTCCAGATCACCGCCCGCGTCCTCGAGGTGGCGCTGCACAAAGTGCACGCGCTGGGCTTCCCGCTGCGTCACGTGCGCGACGGGCTGGGCTCGGCCCCGTTGCCGCCGCCCTCGCCGGACTTCCTCACCGCCATGGGCCGGACCAACGATGCCATCCTGTTCGGCGGCGAGGTGCAGCTCTTCGTCGACGGCCCCGAGGATGCGGCCCGCGAGCTCGCGGAGAAGCTCCCGAGCTCGGCCTCGCGCGACTACGGCAAGCCGTTCGCGACGATCTTCAAGGAGGCCGGCTTCGACTTCTACCGGATCGACCCCATGCTGTTCAGCCCGGCCAAGGTGCTGGTGACGGCGCTCGCGAGCGGCCGCACCTTCACGGCCGGGATGCTGGCACCCGATCTGCTCGCCCAGTCCTTCGATGGCGCGGTCTGAGGTCGTCATCCTCGGCAGCCGGACGGAAAGCTGGCACGGGATCCGCCTGCGCCAGGCGCTGGAGCGGCACGGGCTCGCGGTGCGCCGGCTCGGCTTCGACCAGTGCCGGCTCGATGCCGGTGGCGGGCCGGGCGGCCCCGTCCTCGGCGATCTCGACGACCTGCCGGCCGCGGTCGTGGTCCGCTCGATCCCGGCCGGCAGCTTCGAGCAGGTGACGCTGCGGCTCGGCCTCCTGCACGCTCTCGCGGAGCTCGGTGTCCTGGTCGTGAACACGGCCCGCGCCATCGAGCGCTGCGTGGACAAGTCGATGACGAGCTTCCTTCTCGCCCGCGCCGGCCTGCCGACCCCGCCCACCTGGGTGACCGAGACGGCGGAGGAGGCCGCGACGATCGCGGCCCGCGAGCAGGCGGCGGGCCGGGCGCTCGTCGTGAAGCCGCTGTTCGGGGCGCAGGGCAAGGGGCTCCGGCTGGTCCGCGAGCCGGGCGAGCTGCCGGATCCTGCGGAGGTGGGCGGGGTCTACTACCTGCAGCGCTTCGTCGGCCGGCCCACGGCCGACGGTGCGGGCTGGCGCGACTTTCGCGTGTTCGTCGTCGGTAGCGAGGCCGTGGCGGCCATGGCCCGGCAGGGTACCACCTGGATCACCAATATCGGCCGGGGTGGACAGCCGGTGCCGGTGCCGGCGCGGGGTATCCTCGCCGAGCTCGCGGTCGCCGCCGCCGCCGCCGTCGGCGCCGATCATGCCGGGGTCGACCTGATCGAGACGGCGGAGGGAGGCTTTCTCGTCCTCGAGGTCAACTCCATGCCGGCCTGGCAGGGTCTCCAGAGCGTCACCCCGACCGACATCGCGGACCGCATCGCCGCGCACGTCGCGGCCCGTGTCCGGCCGGTGCTGGAGGTGGCATGACGCGCATCCGGCCGGGCGAGATCGCCGCGGCGTTCGTGGCCGCCTGCCGGGCCGAGCTCGAGGCGCTGAAGCCCGGCAACGTGCACGTCCACGCGGACGGGCACGGCATGACGGTCATGGATTTCGTACGCAGCGCCGAGGTCTCGGCCCCGTTCATCGCCGATCCGGGCTCGGGCATCGGCGCCCGCGTCCTGGCCGCGGTCGAGGCGACGCGCGCGGCCTGCGGCCAGAACACCAATCTCGGCATCCTGCTGCTCGCGGCACCGCTCGCGGCGGCGGCACAGGCCGGGGGCAGCCTGCCGGATGCACTGGCACGGCTGCTGGCCGGCCTCGACGTCGCGGACGCGGCATCCGCCTATCGCGCCATCCGCCTCGCCTCGCCCGGCGGACTCGGCCGCAGCGAGCATCACGACGTGGCGGCCGAGCCCGTCGTGACTCTCCTCGAGGCGATGCGCACGGCCGCCGGCAAGGACCGGATCGCACGGCAATACGTGACCGGCTTTGCCGACGTGCTGACGCTGGGATTGCCGCGGCTGCGCATGGCCCGTGCCGCGGGCTGGCCGGAACCTTGGGCCGTGACGGCGACCTTCATGGTCTTCCTCGCCCGCTTCCCCGATACGCACATCGTCCGCAAGCACGGGCCCGACGTGGCCGAGAAGGTACGCGCCACGGCCGCCGGACTCGATCCGCTGCTGCTGGCGGCCGACGACCCCACGGCGCTGCAGCCTCTGTTGCTGGCGCTCGACGGCGAACTCAAGCGGGCCGGGATCAATCCGGGGACCAGCGCCGACCTCGCGGTGGCGAGCTGCTTCGCCGATCTGCTCGTCGGGCTCGCCGAGACGGGCCCGATGCCGGGCGATCCCCCTACTCGACGGTGACGCTCTTGGCGAGGTTCCTGGGCTGATCGACGTCCGTACCCTTCAGCACCGCGGTGTGATAGGCGAGAAGCTGCACCGGCACCGCGTAGAGGATGGGGGCCACGAACGGGTCCACCTCGGGCAGGGTCACCGTCTTCCAGGCATAATCGCCCAGCTCCGCCACCCCCGCTGCGTCCGACAGCAGCACCACCTTGCCGCCGCGGGCCACCACTTCCTGCAGGTTGGACGCGGTCTTCTCGAACAGATGATCCCGTGGTGCGACCACGATCACCGGCACGTGCTCGTCGATGAGCGCTATCGGTCCGTGCTTCAGCTCGCCCGCGGCATAAGCTTCGGCATGGATGTAGCTGATCTCCTTGAGCTTCAGCGCCCCCTCGAGCGCGATCGCATAGGACGTGCCGCGGCCGACATAGAGCACGTCCCGTGCGGCCATCAGCTCGGCGGCGATGGCGCGGATCTCCTGATCCTTCTCCAGCACCTGCAGGATGCGCGCCGGCAGCTCGTCGAGCGCCTTGGTCAATGCCGCCTCGCGCTCGGGATCGAGCCGGCCGCGCGCCCGCGCCGCGCCCACGGCGAGGCAGGCGAGCGTCGCGAGCTGGGTCGTGAACGCCTTGGTCGAGGCCACCCCGATCTCCGGTCCCGCCAGCGTGCGCAAGGTCGCGTCGGCCTCGCGCGCCAAGGTGCTTTCGGGCACGTTGACCACCGCCAGCGCCGGGCAGCCCTCGCCCCGCAGATGGCGCATGGCTGCCAGCGTGTCGGCGGTCTCGCCCGACTGCGACACGAACAGCCCGACCTGGCCCGGCACGAGCGGGCTCGCGCGGTAGCGGAACTCGCTCGCGATGTCCCAGTCGACCGGCAGCCCGGCCAGGCTCTCGAGCCAGTATTTGCCGACGAGGCAGGCGTAAGAGGCGGTGCCGCACGCCACCGCCGCCACCCGGCTCACCGCCTGGAAGTCGAACGGCAGCTCGGGCAGGGTGATACGATGCGTGGCGGGATCGGCGAAGGAGCGCAGCGTGTCGCCGAGCACGGCCGGCTGCTCGAAGATCTCCTTCTCCATGAAGTGGCGGTGATTGCCCTTGCCGATGAGAGCACCGCTCAAGGCCGTCTGCCGGATCGGGCGCTCTGCCTCGTTGCCCTCGGCATCCAGGATCATGGCGCCCCGGCGCGAGAGGAAGGCGACATCGCCCTCCTCGAGGTACTGGATGCGCTCGGTCAAGGGTGCCAGCGCCAGCGCGTCCGAGCCGACGAACATCTCGCCCTCGCCGTAGCCGATCGCGAGCGGGCTGCCTTTTCGCGCCACGATCAGGAGATCGTCGCAGCCCTCGAACAGCATGGCGAGCGCGAACGCTCCTTTGAGCCGGCGCACGGCGGCAACCGCCGCCTCCTTGGGATCGAGGCCGCGGGCGAGCCCGGCGCCGATCAGGTGCGGGACGACCTCGGTGTCGGTCTGGGTGGCGAAGTGGTGGCCGCGGGCGACGAGCTCGGCGCGCAACTCCTGGAAGTTCTCGATGATGCCGTTGTGGACGACGGCGACACCTTCGCTCAGATGCGGATGGGCGTTGGTTTCGTTGGGCACCCCGTGGGTGGCCCAGCGGGTATGGCCGATGCCGGTGGTGCCGGGCAAGGGCTCGCTTGCGAGCCGCTCGGCGAGGCGGTCGAGCTTGCCCTGGGCGCGGCGGCGCTCGATGCGACCCTCGACCAGGGTGGCCATGCCGGCGCTGTCGTAGCCGCGGTACTCCAGCCGCCGCAGCGCGTCCAGCAGCAGCGGCGCCGCCGGCCGGCGGCCGATCACCCCGACGATGCCACACATGCGACGTCCCTCCTTCCCGCGTCTTTCACACCTGGCGCCCGTTGTCCGACGATAACGGGCATCGTGTCGTGGTGCAGCAAAAACCGTCGGCGCTGCGGCCGCATGGGCGATCAGCCCGGAAAGATGTAGCCGGCACCCCGCACCGTCTTGATCAGCTCGGGCCTGGCGGGATCGCGCTCGAGCTTTCGGCGCAGTCGTGTGATCCGGTTGTCGATCGAACGGTCGAAGCTGTCCTCGCCGCGCGGCGGGGCGAGGCGCAGGAGGTCCTCACGACCCAGCACCTTGCCCGGATGGGTCGCGAACGCGGCGACGAGGTCGAGCTCCATCTCGGAGAGCGGCACCTCTTCGCCCGCTGCCGTGCAGAGGCGAAAACGGCGCGTGTCGAACCGGTAGGGGCCGAAGGGCAGGAATCCCTCGGGCAGGCTCGCCGCCTTGGGCCGGCGACGGCGGAGCACGGCATCGATCCGGGCGCGCAGCTCGCCGAGATCGCAGGGCTTGGTGACGTAGTCGTCGGCCCCGACCTCGAGCCCGACCACCCGATCGATCACCGTATCCGCGCCGGTGAGCATGACGATGCCGGGATCGTGCCGCTCGCGCAGCCAGCGCGCGAGCTTGAGCCCGTCCTCGCCCGGCAGGCCCACGTCGAGCAGGACGAGATCGGCCGGGCGCTCCTCGAGCAGCCGGCGGAGCTCGCCGCCGTCGGCCGCGAGCCGCACCCCGTGTCCTGCGAGGCCGAGATAGTCGGCGAGCATCAGCCGGAGGTCGGCTTCGTCGTCGACGACGATCAGCTCCGCCATGGACTCCTGCCTCCCGCCGCCAGCCACGCGAGCTGCCATGAGATCAAGCCCCAATTCGCGCCGGCCAACAAGCCCGGCGTGGCGGTGCCTATCAGCACGACGGGGCGGCGGCGGGCTGTGGGGATTCGCACAGCCCGGCTTCTCGTACCCCGCTATGAGGAAGGGGCGCCGGTGCCGTGGCCGGCGCTTTCGGACCTGCGGTGTGACGGGGGCAGCTCGCGAGGGCTGCCCTTTCCCGTCCCGCCAGCCGACTACAGCACGAAGTCGGCGAGGCTCAGCACTTTCGTGCCGGTGAGCTGGATCTCGAATTCCCAGGCGGCATCGCCGTCGACGTTGCCGTGGATCACCGTGTTGCCGCCGACGATGGCATAGCCCAAAGAGCCCGCAGTGCCGGCCGGACCGGTGCCGACCCAGCGCGTGAAGGCCTGGTCGCCCGCAGCGCTCGTGTTGGCGTCGATTCCCGAAAGGTCGATCCGGTCCTCGCCGCGGGTGAAGTCGGTGATCACGTCGCGGCCCGTGCCCACCGGGCTGTCCTGCAGGCTGTCGTAGTCGAACGTGTCCCGGCCCGCACCACCGGTCAGCGTGTCCTTGCCCGGCCCGCCCCGGAACAGGTTGGCCCCGGCATCACCGATCATCCGGTCGGCATTGGCCGAGCCGATCGCACCCTCGATGCCGACGAGGCGGTCGGTCTCCGTACCGCGGCGGGCGACGTCGGTCGTGCCGCTGAGATCGACTGTGACGGCGCCGCCGAGCGCGAAGCTCGCGAGGTCGAACCCGGCACCGCCGTCGAGCACATCGTTGCCGAGCCCGCCGGCGAGGATGTCGTCGCCCTTGCGGCCGTAGAGCGTGTCGGCGCCGTTGCCGCCGCCGAGCGCGTTGGCGAGGTGGTCGCCGTAGATGACGTCGGCGTTGGCCGTGCCGTCGGCGTTCTCGATGCCGATCAGGATGTCCGTCTCGGTGCCGCGGGTCATCAGGCCGTGGCGCAGGTCGATGGTGACGCCGGCGGTGCCGCCGTCGTTGGCCCAGCTCACGAGGTCGATGCCGGCGCCGCCGTCGATGACGTCGTTGCCGAACCCGGCCTCGAGCAGGTCGTTGCCGCTGCCGCCATAGAGCCAGTCGTCCCCATCCAGGCCGTAGAGCTTGTCGTCGCCCTGCTGGCCGCCCAGCGTGTTGGCGCCGGCATGGCCGGTGAGCGTGTCGGCGTAGGCACTGCCTTCGAGGCTCTCGATGCCGACCAGCGTGTCGACGCCGAGGGCACCCGAGGAGCGGCCCGTGAGCAGGCTCACCGTGACGCTGGCCGTGGCATCGCGATAGCTCGCGGTGTCGATGCCGTTGCCGCCGTCGAGCAGGTCGTTGCCGAGGCCACCGCGCAAGGTGTCGCTACCCTCGCCGCCGCTCAGCGTGTCGTTGCCGGCGAGGCCGAGGAGGAGGTCGGCGCCGGCGAGGCCGGAGAGGGTGTTGGCCTTGGCGGTGCCGGTGAGCACGTCGTTGCCGGCCGTGGGCCTGGTCGAGAGGGCGCTCTGCGCCAGCTCGAAGGCGCCGATGTCGGGGCTGGAGGTGCCGGGCTGCGCGCGGGCGAGGCCGCGCTGGTCGGTGGTGCCTGCGGCAGCCGGGTCGGCGCCGCCCAGCGCCGGGTTGTCCAGCGCGTTGCGCAAGGCCACGGTGGGTGTCGGGCCGCCATTGTAGGACAGCAGGCCGCCATCGCTGTAGCTATTGACGTCGGCGAACAGGAGCGATCCCGAGACGTTCTCCAGATCGCCTGCGACATTGCCGGCGACGAAGGCCCCGAAGATGTTGTGGCCGTTGCTCGATGTGATCACCCCATCGATGCCATCCCCGTCGGAGTAGTAACCGATATTATTGCCGGCGACGATCGAGTTGCCGATCGAGAACTGCCCGCCAGCTTCTATGACGGATCCGCCCCAATCGGCGTGATTGTTCGTGATCGTGCTCCCCGAGATGGTCAGTTGGCCGCCGGCCGAGATGGCCGACCCGGAGCCGTAGCCGTATCGCATGGTCGCCGAGTTGCCGGCGATCGTGCTGTCGACGATGGTCAACTGGCTGGAAGCGGCCTCGATCCCACCGCCGCCGGCGGCATGGTTGCCGACGATGGCGCTCCTGCTGATGAAAGCGCTCCCGCCAATCAGCTCGATGGCGCCGCCGAAACCGTACTCGTAGAAGCTGGCGCAGTGATTCCCACTCAGCAGGCTGGACTCCACCCGCAGTGTGCTGCCGTTCTCCAAATGAATGCCGCCGCCACCGAAATAGGCGCCGTTGCCGCTGATGGTACTGTTCGTTATCGAGATCGTGGTGTAATTGCCTGCCGTGATGCCGCCTCCCACCCCAAAGGCATCGTTGTCGCTGATCGTGCTGTCCACGATCGTCAGGATGTTGCCGGAGCCCGCGTCGATGCCTGCGCCGTTGCCTCTGGAGCCGTCGCCATCCCCCAAAAAGGCATTGTCGCCCGTGATGTTGCCGGTGACCGTACAGCGCGTCAGGCTCAACTGGGCGCCACCCTCCATCTGGATGCCGGCGCCATCCCCTTCGTCCAGCTTGCCGCCCGTGACGGTCAGATCCTCGAGGCTCACCTGCGCTCCGCTGCCGCCGATCAGCATCACCCGGCTGCCACCTGCCGCATCGATGGTGATGCCGGCCCCATCACCGTTGCCGTCGCCATCGATGCGGAGGTGATCGGTGATCGTGAGCTGGCTGCCGCTGAGCACGACCCGGCCGCCCTCGAGCGCGGCAGCGAAATTGATCGTATCCATGCCGGCGTTGCCGTTGGCGAGCTCGATCGCCTCGCGCAGGCTGAGCCGGCCGTCGCCCGCGTCGACCACGTCGTCGAGCGTGGTCACGGTGAACGTCGCCATGTCCTTCCTCCCGGGCCTCTATGAATTTTCCGCAATAGGTCGCCTATAAAGCGCTCCTGCCTCGGCGGCAATCCAACCCAGCGGTTGGCCACCTTGACAGAATGGCGAGCGCGCCGCGTGCTCTCGGGGCCGATCCCGCCGCTACGGAGCCCCGCCATGCGCCCCAAGCTGCACTTCATCTCCGGCCTGCCGCGCTCGGGCTCGACGCTCTTGGCCGGCATCCTGCGCCAGAATCCCCGCTTCCATGCCGCCATGACCGGACCCATGGGCAGCCTGTTCGGGGCCCTGCTCGCCGCCATGGGGCCGCAGAACGAGACGGCGCTGTTCCTCTCCGAGGCGCAGAAGCGGGATCTCCTGCGCGCCCTGTTCGAGACCTACTACCGGCCGCAAGCAGACAAGGCGGTCGTGTTCGACACCAACCGTGCCTGGTGTGCGCGGCTGTCCCAGCTCCTCTCGCTGTTCCCCGAGGCCAAGGTCCTGTGCTGCGTGCGCAACGTGGCCTGGATCATGGACAGCATCGAACGGCTCGTGCGCCGGAACGCGTTCGAGCCCTCGAAACTGTTCGCGACCCCCGAGGAGCGCGCCACCGTGTTCAGCCGGGTGGAGGCGCTGGCACACCGCGACCGGCTCGTGGGCTTCGCCTGGTCGGCGCTCAAGGAGGCCTATTACGGCGAGCACTCGGGCTCGCTTCTGCTCATCGAGTACGACATCCTCTGCCAGCGGCCGCGCGAGACCCTGGAGCTCGTCTACCAATTCCTGGGCGAGCCCTGGCACGAGCACGACTTCGACAATGTCGAGTACGCCGAGCCCGAGTTCGATGCCCAGCTCGCCACGCCGGGGCTCCATACGGTGCGGCGCAAGGTGGAGTTCCGCCCACGCCGGACCGTGCTGCCCCCCGATCTTTTCGAGAAATATGCCGGTCTCGCCTTCTGGCGCGATCCCAAGGGCTCGGCCGCCTGGCGGATCACGGTGCAGGCCGGGGCGGAGCCGGCTGGGGGCTGAAGCCCGCGGCGCCATCGTCGGGTGTGACCGCTGCTACGGAGAACGGGCCGCCCCTCGGTTAAGCGGATCGCATGCCGCGACGGACGCGGCGGTGCGACCCCGACCGGAGCGAAAGGAGACGGTCATGACCCGGAGAAGCACGCGTGGAGCCTCGGTGCGCGCCATGCTGGAGCGGGTGGCGTGCTGGCAGCAGCGACGGCGGACCCGCCGGCTCCTGTGGCAGCTCGACGAACGGGAGCTCCAGGATATCGGCCTCAGCCGGGCGGACGTCTGGGCGGAAACGAGAAAACCGTTCTGGCGGGCATGAGGCAGCGCGGCCCGCCCGCGCGACACAATCGAAACAAAGCCGGCGCTATCATGGCGCGGAAGCGAAACGGGCGGCCGCGAGATTGACCCTCGGGCGGGCTTTCGCCGCTCCCGGTCCGGGCCGTCGCGGGGCCCGCCCGAGCAGCCGAAAGCCTTCGCCATGCCGGCCCTTGACGACGTCTGCCCCACGACGACCATGCCGACCCGTGCCGTGCGTCCGCCATCCCGGCACGCCGGCACGCCGACGCGGGAGGCAAGGGACATGGTCGCCCTGCAAGCACGTCGTCTGGCGCAGCATTACGCCCTGCTGCTGACCATCATCGCCGTTCCGCTGCTCGTCCTGATCCTCGCCCTCGCGGGCGGCCAGCTCGAGCGGCAGCGCCAGATGCTCCTGGACGGGCTGGCCATCGCCGTGGAGGCGGAGAGCCGTTCACTCGCCCCGCTGGCGCAGGCGGGCGACGGCGAGCTCGTCGCCGAACGCCTGCGCGGCGGCGAGTGGCGCGTAGGCGCAGCCTGGATCGTCGACCGGCGCAGCGGGACGGTGCTGGCCGGCAGCAGCGGCAAGGCCCTGCCGGCAGAGCTCGCGAGCCTGCCTGCGGGCGAGCTCGCCCGACCGGGCTCCGGCTTCCGCCCGCTGGGCGGCCAGCTCGTGCTGGCCCGGCCGCTCGGATCGGCACCCTTCGCCCTGCTCTACGCCATTCCCGAAGGCGAGGCGCGACGGCTGACCCTCGGCCATTCCGTCCCTTACGGGCTCATCCTCTTCGGCCTGCTCGCGACCGTGCTCACGGCACAGCTCGTCCTGCAGCGGCGCTTCGTCCGGCCGGCCCTGGCGCTGGTCGGCCACATCGACGCCCTGAGCCGCGGGCAGGCGGATGCCGGACCCCGCGTGCCGCGCTTGTGGCAGCCCTGGCTCGATGCGGTGGGGGAGGCCTTCGCCCGCAGCGGCCAGCTCCAGGCCCGGCTCGCCGCGAGCGAGGCCCGGCTCAAGGCCGCGGCCGAGAGCATCCCGGAAGGGCTCGCGATCTTCGACGCCGACGACCGGCTCGCCTTCTGCAACAGCCGATACCCCGAGCATCTCGCGGCCAATGCTCGCGCCACCATGGCGCTCGGCCGGAGCCGGGCCGAGTGGCGTCGCGACGCTCTGGCGCTCGGCCCGATCTACCGTCGTCCCGCTGCGGGCGAGGATCGGGATGCGGCGGATCGGGAGCGCCAGTTGGTCGACGGCCGCTGGATCAGGGTGCGCGAGCGGCCGATGCCGGACGGCGGGTGCCTGGTGCTGACGAGCGACGTGACCGACCGGATCCGCACCGAAACGGTGCTCGAGGAGAGCCGGCGCACGCACGAGGCCGTGCTCGCGGCAGCGCTCGACTGCTTCGTCCGGGTCGACGGGACGGGCCGGATCGTCGCCTTCAACCCGGCGGCCGAGCGGACCTTCGGCTATGCGCAGGCCGAGGCGATCGGCCGGCCGCTCGACGAGCTCCTGGTGCCCGAGCGGCATCGGGAAGCGCACGCGAAGGGCTTCGCCCGCCATCTCGCGACCGGGGAATCGCACATCCTCGGCCGGCGCATCGAGGTCACGGCACGCTGCAAGGACGGGCGGGAGATCCCGGTCGAGGTGGTAGTGGTGGCGGCCCGACACGGCGACCGGCCGGCCTATGCCGCCTACATGCGCGACCTCAGCGAGCAGAAGCGGGCCGACGCGGCGCTCCGCGCGAGCGAGGCCCGGTTCCTGGCCGCGGCGGAGAGCATCCCGGACGGGCTCATGATCCTCGATGCCGAGGATCGCATCGTCTTCCACAACAGCCGTCATCCCGAGCTTCTGCCGCCGGCCTTGCGCGAGGTGCTGCGCCCGGGCGTGCGCTTTGAGGACTGGGTGCGGGAGGGCCTGGCCCGCGGGCCGGTCTACCATCCCGACATGGGCGCCGACTACGCGGACGTCCGGCTCGCGAGCCGCCGCCGCGACGGTGCCAGCGAGCGGGAGCACAAGCACGCCGACGGCCGCTGGGTGCGGGTCCGCGAGGCGCCGATGCCCGACGGCGGCCGGGTGATCCTCACGACCGACGTGACCGCGCAGCGCGAGGCCGAGGCGGCGCTCAGGGCGAGCGAGGCGCGCTTCCTCGCCGCGGCCGAGAGCATCCCGGACGGGCTGGCGATCTTCGATGCCGAGGATCGGTTCGTCTACTTCAACAGCCGCTATCCCGAGCACGTGACGGAGAGCCTGCGCCCGGGCTTGGCACTCGGCGTGCGCTTCGAGGACTGGATCAGGGAAGGGCTCGCGCGCGGACCGATCTACCATCCCGACATGGGGGACGACTTCCTCGGGCGGCGCTTCGCCTGGCACGGGCAGGAGCGTTCGGAGCACGAGCAGAAGCTGATCGACGGCCGCTGGCTGCGCCTGCGCGAGAGCCGGATGGCCGACGGCGGCCGGGTGCTGCTCACCACCGACGTCACCGAGCAGCACCGGCGCGAGCAGGACCTGACGCTGCTGGCGATGGCGGTCGAGCAGGTGGGCGATCCGGTCGAGATCACCGATGCCGCAGGGCGCTTCACCTACGTCAACCCGGCCTTCACCAGGGTAACCGGCTACACGGCCGAGGAGGTGATCGGCCGGGAGCCGCAGGCGGTGCTGCACAGCGGCCAGCATCCGCCCGCGTTCTTCGTCGCGATGAAGGAGCAGCTCGACCGCGGCGAGGGCTGGCACGGCACCATCGTCAACCGGCGCAAGGACGGCGAGCTCGTCCATCAGAACACCACGATCTCGCCCTTGCGCGACGAGGCCGGGCACATCACCCATTATGTCGCGGTCAAGCGCGACGTCACCGAGCAGGAGAAGGCCGAGGCGGCCTTGCGGGCGAGCGAGGCGCGCTACCGGGCGCTGGTCGAGACCCAGACCGAGTTCGTCGTGCGCCAGACGCCGGAAGGGCGGCTGACCTTCGTGAACGAGGCCTACTGCCGCTATCTGGGGCTGCCGCGCGAGGTTCTCCTCGGCCGGCTCTGGGACGAGTTCGCCGCCATCGTGCCCGAGGACCATATCGACCTCGCCGCTCACATCGCCCGCCTCTCGCCGGACCGGCCGAGCGAGCCCATCGAGATCCGGGTCGTGCTGCCGGACGGCAGCGAGCATCTCGAGCATTGGGTCGACACGGGCGTGTTCGACGCCCAGGGCCGGGTCGTCGAGATCCAGGCGGTCGGCCGTGACGTCACCGAGCAGAAACGCGCCGAGCGGGCCCTGAAGGAGAGCGAGGCGCGCTACCGTGCCGTGGTCGAGGGCCAGAGCGAGTTCATCCTCAGGGTCCGACCCGACGGCACCTTGAGCTTCGTGAACGACGCCTACTGCCGCTATCGCGGCCTCACCCGCGAGGTGCTGCTCGGCGGCTTCAACGACATCTATCACTACCCGCCGGAG
This sequence comes from Benzoatithermus flavus, assembly GCF_037908215.1. Classification (NCBI taxonomy): domain Bacteria; kingdom Pseudomonadati; phylum Pseudomonadota; class Alphaproteobacteria; order Geminicoccales; family Geminicoccaceae; genus Benzoatithermus; species Benzoatithermus flavus. The sequence continues at coordinate 60,162 of NZ_JBBLZC010000006.1, forward strand.
CAGCAGGCGAAGATCCATGCCGCTTGGGCCGGCCTCACGCCCGAGTTCCCGAGCGTCACCTACGAGCTGGTCAAGCCGGGCGAGGACGGCGGGGAACGCTGGGAGGAGTGGACCGACACCGCGATCTTCGCGCCCAACGGCAGGGTGATCGAGTACCAGGCGATCGGCCGCGACGTCACCGAGCGCAAGCGCGCCGAGCAGGCCCTGCGCGAGAGCGAGGCGCGCTTTCGCCTGATCGCCGAAGGCGTGCCGCTGCCGATCGCGATCACGGCCCTCGACGAGCATCGCGTGCTGTTCGTCAACGCGAAGGCGCGGGAGGTGTTCGGCATCGAGGTCGGCGAAGGCCGGGAGGCGGTCGCGCGGTTCTGGGCCGATCCGAGGCAGCGGGACGAGATCGCCCGCCGGCTCGTGCTCGAGGGCGCCGTCGAGCAGGCCGAGGTGCGCGTGCGGCGGCAGGACGGCACCGCCTTCGACGCGCTGCTCTCCGCACGGCCGATCCGCTACGCCGGAAGCCGGGCGGTGCTGGGGGTGATCATCGACATCACCGAGCGGCGCCGGATGGAGGAGGCGCTGCGGGCGAGCGAGGCGCGGCTGACGGCGCTCATGGATCATGCGCCGCTCGTGGTCCATCTCAAGGATCGCGAGGGCCGCTATCTTCTCGCCAACCCCGAATCCGCCAAGATCTTCGGCCGCGAGCCCGCGAGCATGATCGGCCGGACACCTTCCGACGTCTTCCCGCCCGCCGAGGCGGCCATGATCGACCGGCACCACCGCGAGGTGCTGGAGACGGGCGATGTCGTGGTGCACGAGGAGCATCAGCCGAGCCTCGACGCCTACCAGTGGAGCATCGTCATCCGCTTCCCGATTCGCGACGCTTCCGGTGCCGTCGCCGTGGTCGGCGGCTTCGCGCTCGACATCACCGAGCGCAAGCGGGCCGAGGCGGCGCTCGTGGCGAGCGAGCAGCGCTTTCGCACCATCGCCGACCTGCATCCCACGCCGATGCTCATCGCCCGGCTCGACGACCGGCGCATCCTGTTCGCGAACCGTGCCTACCGCGAGCTGTTCGGGCCGCCGGGCGAGCGGCTCGACCCGGCCTTCTCGTGCGACGGGCCCGGGCTGCAGGATGCGATCTTCGCCGCCGTCGGGCGCGGCGAACCGGTCGAGAGCCGCGAGGTCGCGCTGTGCACGGCCGCCGGCGCCGCCTGCCCCTCGATGCTGACCGCGCGCGGCATCGACTACGAGGGGGCGCGCTGCTGCGTCATGAGCTTCCTCGACCTCACCGCGCTCAAGCGGGCCGAGGCCGCGCTTCGTGCCAGCGAGCAGCGCTTTCGCAGCATCGCCGAGGCGCACCCGATGCCTTTGGTCATCGTCCGCCGCGTCGATGGCAGATTCCTGTTCGCGAACACGCCCTTCCGCCAGCTCTTCGGCCTCGGCGACGGCCCGCTCGACGATCTCCGGCCGGAAGAGCTCTATGCCGATCCGGACGGTCGCCAGCGCTTCCTCGAGGTGATCCGGGTCCAGGGCGGGGTGGACGCGCTCGAGCAGAATCTGCGCCGCTGCGACGGCACGGTGTTTCCGGCAGCGATCACGAGCCGCGTGATCGACTACGAGGGCGAGCGCGCCTTCGTGAGCTCGGTGATCGACCTCAGCGAGCGCAAGGCGGCCGAGGCCGAGATCCAACGTCAGCGCGAGGCGCTGCACCAGAGCGAGAAGCTGACCGCCTTGGGCGCCCTCCTCGCCGGCGTCGCGCACGAGCTCAACAACCCGCTCTCGGTCGTCGTCGGCTATGCCAGCATGCTGCAGGAGCTGGCTCCCGACGAGGGCACCCGGACCCGGGCGGAGCGGGTGCACGCCGCCGCCGAGCGCTGTGCCCGGATCGTCAAGACCTTTCTCGCCATGGCGCGCTCGCGTCCGCCCCAGCGCGGGCCAGTGTCCTTGGGCGACGTCGTGGAGGCGGCGCTCGAGCTCTCGGCCTACGGGCTCAGGACCGCCGGGATCGAGGTGGTGCGCGAGCTGGCGCCGGATCTCCCGGCCGTCTGGGGCGACAGCGACCAGCTCCATCAGGTGCTCACGAACCTGATCGTCAACGCGCAGCAGGCTCTCCTGCATCGGGCGCCGCCGCGCCGGCTCGTGGTGCGCGCACGGCGCCGGGACGACCGGATCGTGGTCGAGGTCGAGGACAATGGCCCCGGCATGGACGAGACGGTGAGGAAACGGATCTTCGAGCCGTTTTTCACGACGAAGCCGCAAGGGGTCGGCACCGGCATCGGCCTTTCGGTCTGCCACGGGATCGTCGCCGCGCACGGCGGGAGGATCACGGTCGACAGCATCCCCGGCACAGGCACGCGATTCACCGTCTTGCTGCCGCTCACGGCCGAGGCGCTGCCGACCGCCACGGCGCCGGCCGGCGATCCGGGAAAGCCCGGCCGCGGTAAGGTGCTGGTCGTGGACGACGAGAAGGAGATCGCCGAGCTTGCCGCCCTTCATCTTCGTCGTGACGGGCTCGCGGTCGAGATCGTCGGCAGCGGCCGGGAGGCGCTGGCCCGCCTCGAGCATGGTGGGTTCGACCTCGTCGTGAGCGATCTGCGCATGCCCGACATCGACGGGGTGGCGCTGATCGACGCTATCCAGCGGGACCATCCCGAGCTGGCCGGCCGGGTCCTCCTGATCACGGGCGATGCGCTCGGAGCCGGCGCGAACGAGGCGGTGCGCCGGGCCGGCATTCCGGTGCTCGAGAAGCCGCTCGATCTCGCGAGCTTGCGCGCCGAGGTCCGCCGCCTGCTCGAGGGGGCCCGAGCGAGAGGAGGTGGAGAACGATGACGGTCACGCGAATCATCGTCGTCGACGACGAGCCGGATCTGCGTCTGCTGCTCGAGGACTATCTCGGCGCGCAGGGCATGGCCGTGCGCAGCGCGGCGGACGGGGCGGAGCTGCGGGAGCGTCTGCGCGAGGAGCCGGCCGACATCGTCATCCTCGACGTCAACATGCCGGGCGAGGACGGCTTCACGGTGGCACGGGGCCTGCGCGCGGCGGGCAGCAGGGTCGGGATCATCATGCTGACGGCGGCGGGTGCCGTGGAAAGCCGCCTCACCGGCCTCGATGCCGGCGCCGACGACTATCTTCCGAAGCCGTTCGAGCCGCGCGAGCTCCTCGCCCGGGTGCGCAGCGTTCTGCGCCGCCTCGAGGCGGAGCGCGAGCCCGTACCGGCGGCGCGTGAACCCGGGACGGTACGGTTCGGCCGCTGCCGCCTCGACTCCGAGGCCCATCAGCTCCTCGATGCCGAAGGCAGGCCGGTGCCGCTCACGGCGATGGAGTTCGACCTTCTCGCCACCTTCGCGCGTCATCCCCGCCAGGTGCTCTCGCGCGAGCGCTTGGCCGAGCTCGCCCACAACCGTCCGCTCGAGCCCGAGGATCGTTCCATCGACATCCGCATCGCCCGCCTGCGCAAGAAGATCGAGCACGATCCCGCAAATCCGAGCACGATCCGGACGGTGCGCGGCGAGGGTTATCTGTTCGAGCCGGGAGCATGAGGTGACGCACGGGCGAGATCCCGAGGAACGGCCGCGGTGATGCCGGCAAAGGACGAGCTCGCGGCCGGGACCGGCGAGGCACGGAGCCAACCGGCGCATAGGAAGAAAGCAGCTCGTTAACTTTTCCTTCTTTCTTCGGGCCTATAAAAAGAAGGTGGCATGGATGCTCGCCGCCCGGCGGATCGGCAGGCCGCCATCTCGGGCGACGGCAGAGACCGCTCTGGGACGGGCTATGCGGAACGGCCGCGAGGTGGCAGGAACGCGCACGGCGGGCACGCAGCCGGGCGCCGGCTCCTATGGACGCACGCTCGCGTGGCGCGCGCTCGCAGCCTTTCTGCTCGCCTCCGGCCTGGCGGGCGGCGCTCGCGCCTCCGAGGTCGAGCGCAGCCTGACGATGCCCTCGCGCATCCTCGGCAAGCCGCTGCGCTTCTCCGTCTACTTTCCCGACGGCTATGCCCAGAGGAAGGACGGGCCTTATCCCGTGCTCTTCCTCCTGCACGGCACCGACGGCAACGAGAACGACTGGCTCGATCTCGGGCACCTGCAGCAGACCGCGGACGATCTGATCCGCCGCGGCAAGATCCCGCCCATGCTGATCGTCACCCCCGATGCGGGCAACAGCTGGTACGTCGACAACGCGGATGCGGGCCGCGGCGGTCTCTACGCCTCGGCCTTCCTCGGCGAGCTCGTGCCGTTCGTCGATGCCAGGTTCGACACGGTGGGCGACCGGCGCGGGCGCGCGATCGCCGGCCTCTCCATGGGTGGCTTCGGGGCGCTGCGGCTCGTCCTCGCCCGGCCGGACCTGTTCGTCGCGGCCGCGAGCCTCAGTGGCGCGCTGTTCATGCCGGACGAGCCTTTGACCCCGGCCGACATCGCCGATCTGCACGGCGCCTTCGGCACGCCGTTCGAGCGCGCCAGGCTCGAGCGGAACGACCCGTTCCGGATGCTGGGCGGTCTGGCGTGCGCCGAGGCACCGGCCATCTATCTGGCGAGCGGTGCTCAGGACGGCTTCCGCCTCGACGAGGCGACCGCGAGCTTCTATCTCGCTCTCAAACGCGCCGGCATCCCGTCCTCGCTGCGCATCCGCAGTGGCGGGCACGACTGGAAGTTCTGGTCGGACGAGCTCGGCCCCACCCTTCGCTTCATCGCCCGCGCCTTCGCGGGCAACGCCGTCCCGAAGCCGCCCCGAGCCGCCGGTGCGGCATCGGACCGACGATGCGAGCCGACCGGCGCCGGCGACAAACCGGTGCTGACGTCGGCCAGCAGGCAGTAGGACCGCCTTGCAGGCCGCGCAAGCTCGAGACGGTCGGGATCGTGGACCGCTCGGCACGGCAGCGGTCAAGGCACGCGGCAAGAAGCTCGATTGGCAACCGAGGCATCGGCCGCGCTCGGACCGGGTCGTGCCGAAGAGCCTCGTGCTCGTCGTTCCGGGACACAGCTAACGCCCGATTGGCCCGCGGTTCCCGCTCCATGGCACCATGCGGGCCAACCGGCCCGTTCCACAGCGGGATCCACGAGGATGGAAGATCGCCCTCGGCACGCCCGCCGTGCTCACCTTGCGCCAGCCGCGCGAGCCAACGGCGTCATCCAGCGGGCGACGACGCGCGGAGAAGCCGCATCGCGACGGCCGCGGCGCCGAGCACGACCAGCGTGCTCGTGAGGAACACGGTACCCAGACCCGCCCCGCCCGCGATCAGGCCCAGCGCGGGCCCCGACACCCCCAGCGCCAGATCGAGGCAGGCGGTGAAGGCGCCCATGGCGGCGCCGCGACTCTGCGGCGGAGCACGACGCACCGCCTCCACGCCGAGGCCAGGGTAAACCAGCGAGTAGCCGAAGCCGGCGAGCCCGGCCCCGACCGCAGCCCAAATCCGGCTGGGCGCCAGCCAGACGAGCGCCAGGCCGACCGCCTCGATCGACGCGCAGACGAGTGCCACCCTGGCGCCGCCGAACCTGTCGGGCAGGTGGCCGCCGATCACACGGGCGGCGATCAAGCAAGCCGCGAAGGTACTGAAGGCGAGCCAGACCGGGCTCCACCCGCGTTCGGCAAAGAGCAGCGAACCGAAAGCGATGATGGCGCCGAAGCCCACGCTGCCGAACGCCGCGCCGAGCCCCGGCATCCAGACGGCGCCGAGCATCCTGGCAAACGCCGGGCGATCACGATGCAGCGGGGCGGTGGGGCGGAGCGGCGCCACGAGCAGCAGGGTGCCGATCGGAGCCAGCGCCGTCGCCAGCGCTATCGCCGTGAAACCATGGTCCGCGTACAGGGCGCTGCCGGCCGGCGCACCGAGCGCCAAGGCGGCGAACATGGCCATGCCGACCCACGCGATGACCCTTCCTGCGCTCTGGGGATCGACGAGCGCCAGCCCCCAGCTCAAGGCACCCGTGATGACGAAGCTTTCCGCCCCGCCGAGCAGCGCGCGGCCCAGGAGCAGGATCGTGACCGACACCACCGGCGCGCCGACGAACAGGAGCGACAGGAGGTAGAGGAGCCCCGCCGCCGCGGCGGCCAGGAGGCCGGCGACGACCGCGCGCCTGGCGCCCCGGCTGTCCGCATAGTGGCCCGACCAGACCCGCGAGACGAGCGACGCCGCGAACTGGCTGCCGGTGATGAGGCCGACCATGAAGGTGCCGAGGCCCAGGCCCCGGTGAACGTGGAGCGGCAGCACCGGCAGGGCGAGGCCGATGACGAGGAAGGCGATCAGGACCACCGCCATGATCGGCAGCAGCCTCGCCAGAGTTCCCGGAGACGTCGGGGGACCGGAAGCGGTCAGGGGCATCGTGGTCGTCACGGGAAGAAACACCATCCGCTGATGCGGCCGGGCCGAGAGAGGCGGCGGGACCGCGAGACGGGGCCCGCCGACATCGCTGCGCCATGGCTGATCGAGACCCCGAGGCGTCCCGAGCCGGAACGCCGTACGAGCGCGCCGAGCCGGGCTGTCAGCCCGGGCGGTTCGCGAAGGCTCCCTTGGCGACGCCGCGATCCCGTGGCGACGGATGCGGGCACTGCCGAGGATCCTGGAGAGAGTGACCGGCATGTATCTCGCGAGCGCGGGCGGAACCGCGCCGAGATTCGCGGTTGTCGTGGCGCGTTCCCGCTCCACAGGAGTGTCCTGCTGTGCCCGAGCCGGAGGCAGGGCGGCGAGCCGCTTCATGGCGACTGGCCGTTCCGTGCCGAGGTAGGCACGAGGTCAGGCCCGGTGGCGAGCGGCACGACCTTGACCGTGGCGGAGCGGGCGCGGGCGCCGATCATCGAGCCGAGATGAGGGCTGCCGCGATACTTCGCCCGGTAGGCGTCGTCGATGCGGGCGTTGATCGGCCCGTGCGTCGGCTCGAAGGCGACCTCCTTCGTCATGCCGGCGGCGGTGATCCGCCCCGCCTTCTGCCGCACCGCGGCCTGGTACCAACGGGAGCTCTGCCCGTTGTAGGCCCGCACGTAGAGGTCGCCATCGACCACGACCGACCAGATCCAGGTCGGCGTGCCGTAGGTCTTCCCGTCCTCGCGGAAAGGTGCGACGTGGAGGTCATCGGCCTCGGCGATCCTGTGCAGTTCGTCCTTCGACCAGGTGGTCATGGCGGTCGTCCTCCGATCACGGGCGCAGCAGCGCCTTGATGGCGCGGCGCTCGTTCATGGCGCGGTAGCCCTCGGCCACCCGGTCGAGCGGCAGGGTGAGGTCGAAGACCTTGCCGGGATCGATCTTCCTCTCCCACACGAGCCCGATCAGCTCGGGCAGGTACCGGCGCACCGGCGCCGGGCCGCCGTGCAGGTGGACATGCTCGAAGAACAGCTCCTGCCCGTCGAGCGTGACCCCGTGCGGGACGCCGACATAGCCCACGTACCCGCCCGGACGGGCGGCATGGATCGCCTGCATCATCGACTCCTGCGTGCCGACGCACTCCAGCACCGAGTCGGCGCCGAGCCCGTCGGTCAGATCCATGATGCGGGCCACGCCCTCGGTGCCGCGCTCGGTCACGATGTCGGTGGCGCCGAACGCGCGGGCGAGCTTCTGCCGCGCTTCGTGGCGGCTCATCGCGATGATCCGCTCGGCACCCATCTGCTTCGCGGAGAGTACGCCGAGAAGGCCGACCGCCCCATCGCCCACGACCACGACCGTGCTGCCCGGCCGCACGTTCGCCGCGTCGGCGGCGAACCAGCCGGTGCCCAGGACATCGGAGGTCGTCAGCAGGCTCGGGATCAGGTCGTCCGGCGGCAGGTCCGGCGTGGCCACCAGGGTGCCGTCCGCGAGCGGGACGCGCAGCAGGGGTGCCTGCGCGCCACCGACGAACTCGGCCTGCCGGCAGGACGACTGGTAGCCGTGCCGGCAAACGGAGCAGGTGTTGTCGGAGGCGAAGAACGAGCCGATGACGAACTGGCCGGGCCCGATCGACCGGACGGCGCTGCCGACCTCCTCGACGATGCCGCAGTACTCGTGCCCCATCGGGGTCGGCTCGGCGACCGGCTGGAGGCCGCGATAGGGCCACAGGTCGGAGCCGCACACGCAGGCCGCCACGATCCGGATGATGGCGTCCGTCGGCTTGATGATCTTCGGGGCAGGGCACTCCTCGAAGCGCACATCGCCCGGGCCGTAAAGGACGGTTCCTTGCATGGTCGGATCCCTTCGCTCGGAAGCTGGCTTTCTCGACGACGTGCCGCCCGATCGGCAGGGCGGCGCTTGCCGCCGGCGAGGCTGGGTTACTCGGCGAGCCTGATCGTCGCCTGCACGGGCCCCGGCACGTCGAGCGCCGCGCCGCCGGCGACGATGGCACCAAGCTTGACGAGCCCGCTCGAGTAGCCGAAGTCCTCGTAGAAGATGGCGAGGTTGCCCCATGGCGCGTAGTAGGCGATGTCGCCGGGCGCCGGGTCGATCCCGGCGGGTGCGCCTTCGATCGAAAGCCTGCGCGGCAGCTGGCTGATCTTCTCGGTCGCGTTGTAATCTTCCAGCGGCAGCGCCAGCGGCAGCAGCGAAGCGAAATCCCTGGCCGTGGGACCGTCGTCGAGGATGGCCGTGATCGTCGCTCCCGCGACATCGATATGGAGCCTCATCGCGCTCGCCACCTGCTCGGATTGTCCCGGTACCGGCGCCTGACCTGCGGCGCCGGCCAGCGCGGTGGCGCCGACGAGCGCCATGGCCCGTTTCAGGGTCGGCAATACCGTTTCTCGGGGCATGATCTCCCCTCCCCCGCAATGCCACTTGAAAAGCGCCGCCTGCCGCTCCGGCGGGAACCGCCGTGCGCAACACGGCGGTTGGGGATGGCGTAGGGCTGCCCGGCGATGCCCTCTGCCACCGAGAAGTCGGCCGCATCGGGCCGGCGGCCGAACCAGCGGCCCGTCGGACCTTCGCCGACGGCTTCGACCTCCGGCGCCACGGGCAGGCCTTCAGCGTCGAGCCCGGCGCGGAAGCGTGCCAGGCCCATCGGCCGCAGCGCGTCGCGCAGGCACTCCTCCTCGCGGTTCCAGATCAGCTTCACCGGCCGGCCCACCGCCTTGGCGAGCAGGATGGCCTGCGGGAAGGGGTTGGCGGTCTCGTGAAGGAAGTGCCGCCCGAAGAAGCCGCCGAGCATGGGCGAGTGAACCCTCACCCGCTCCGGCGCGATCCCGGCAACGCTGGCGGCGGCGCGCTGGAACATCTCCGGCGCCTGGTTGGACAGCCAGAGATCGAGCATGCCATCGACGTTCCAGCGCGCGAGCGCCGAAGGTGGCTCGAGCTGGCCATGGGCCAGATACGGGGCGTCATCGGTCGCCTCCACCACCCGCGCCGCACCCTTCAGCGCCGCGGCGGCGGCGCCATGCGTCTCGGCGGCGATGCTCGGTCCGGGGGCGGCGGCGAGTGCGGCACGCATCTTAGAGGAGAAGTCGGCCGGCATGGCATGGTGGGTGCCGGAGGCGGGCTCGGTCCAGGTGACCCGCAAGGCCTCCGGCGGGGGTGACACAGGAACGGGTGGGCTCGCCGTCTCCACCAGCACGGTGCAGGCGCCGCATTGCGCGACACCGCAGCCGTACTTGGTGCCGGTCAGGCCCAGCTCGTCGCGGGTCACCCAGAGGAGAGGCGTGTCCGCCTCGGACTCCACCTGGTGCGTTGTACCGTTGAGCGTCGGTTCCATGGGCCTGTTCCTCGGGACCATCCAAGGTGCGCTTTACAGGAAGGATCGGTGGCGGGCGGGACGAGTGCGTCGCCGGTGCGAGTAGAGCGGCAGGACGTTCGCGAAGGCCCTGGCGTGGAAGATCGTCGCGTCTTGCCCGCCCTTTCCATCGCTCGTCACGATGTGGAGATCGTCGGTACCGGGCCTGACGGCCAGGCTGGTGGAGCGCAGGTTGCGGCCCTCCTGCCGGCCCGGCACCCGGCCCTGCCCGTACATCGCCACGTTGACGCGGCCGAACGCCTCGGCCGGCTCGTCGGCGGCGTCGCTCGGCGGCACCTGCACGCCGGCATTGTCGAAGGCCATGCCGGACCGACCAGAAGTCGCGACCGCCCGCTGCACCATTGCAGCGACCAGGGTTCTCGTCCGCCACGTCTCCACACCGGACGACGAGCGCGCGCCCCCGGCTCGAAGGCGACCAGAGCACCACCGACCCGAACCGGATCGGGCGGGGCGAACAGCGGGTCGATCCGGACCGTGCCGGTGAACCATTCCGCCGGCCCCTTGCCGGAGGGCCGGCTGCCCGGGCACTCGATCTCCATCGGCTCTCTCCTTCGCCCGTGAAGGCCCTCGAACGTCTCGCGACGCCAGGGGTTCGGATGGTCAGTTAGGGGATGCGGCCGTCGGTGATTAGGCGGTAGAACCCACATGGACTCATAAGCAGAGCTTCTGAATGTTGCGGACGAACCTCGACGACCTCGCCGCCTTCCTGGCGGTCGCACGGGAGCGCAGCTTCACCCGGGCCGCCGCCCAGCTCGGCGTGTCGCAGTCGGCGCTGAGCCAGACCGTCCGCGGGCTCGAGGCACGGCTCGGGCTCCGGCTCCTGACCCGCACCACGCGCAGTGTGGCGCCGACCGAGGCGGGCGAACGCCTGCTCCATGCCGTGGGGCCGGCCTTCGACCAGATCGATGCCGGGCTGGCTGCGCTGAGCGCGCTGCGCGACAGGCCCGCCGGCACGATCCGGATCACGGCCGGCGATCATGCCGTCCGGACGATCCTCTGGCCGAAGCTGGCGAGGTTCCTGCCGGGCTACCCGGAGATCAAGGTGGAGATCGCCGTCGACAACGGCCTGACCGACATCGTCGCCGAGCGCTTCGATGCCGGCGTGCGCTTCGGCGAGCAGGTGGCGAAGGACATGATCGCCGTGCGCATCGGACCGGACATCCGCTTCGCGGTGGTCGGGGCGCCGTCCTACCTCGCGCAGCGGCCGCCACCACGCACGCCGCAGGACCTGCTCGGCCATCCGTGCATCAACCAGCGCCTGCCGACCTATGGCGGGCTCTATGCCTGGGAGTTCGAGAAGGACGGGCGCCAGCTACGGGTGCGCGTCGAGGGACAGCTCGTGTTCAACAGCGTCTTTCAGGTCCTCGATGCCGCGCTCGCCGGCTTCGGGCTGGCCTACGTGCCGGAGGACCTGGCGCAGCCCCATCTCGCCGAAGGACGTCTCGTCCGGGTGCTCGAAGAATGGAGCCCACCCTGGTCGGGGTACCATCTCTACTACCCGAGCCGCCGCCAAGCCTCGCCGGCCTTCGTCCTGCTCGTCGAGGCGCTCCGCCACCGAGGCCGAGAGCAGCATTCGACGTCGGCTTTCGACGCGCTGCATGCCACGCCGGAGCAGCCTCGGCATCAGGAAGCTCCCGAGCCGCCCGAGAACGGCTCCAGATGCGCGAGCGGGCCGGTGTAGCGTTTCGGGAGCGGCCAGGCGAGGTCGCCGGTCTTGCTCGTCCCGAGGCCGAGGCCGACGAGCGCCTCGACGAGCTTCACCGCCGCCGCTACCCCGTCGATCACGGGCGCGCCGATCTCGCGCGCGATATGGGCGGCGAGGTCGGCCATGCCGGCGCAGCCCAGGACGATCGCCCCTGAGCCGTCCTCCGCGAGGGCGCGGCGGCACTCTTCGGTGATGATGCGGCGCGCGCCCGAGGCCGGATTCTCGAGCTCGAGCACCGGCAGCTCGGTCGCCCGCACCCGCCGGCAGTGATGCTCCATGCCGTAGTTGCGCACGAGATGCTCGGCGATGATCCGGGTGCGCCCGAGCGTCGTCACGATCGAGAAGCCGGTGGCGACGAAGCTCGCCACATGCATGGCAGCCTCGGCGATGCCGAGCACCGGCCCCCGTGCGATCTCGCGCACCGCCAGCAGGCCGGGATCGCCGAAGCAGGCGATGACGTAGCCGTCGGCACCTTCCGTCTCGCCGCGCCGGACCTCCTCGAGCAGCCCGATCACGCTCACCGCCTCGTCGTAATGGCCCTCGATCGAGGCCGGGCCCATGGGCGAGGTCGCAGCCACGATCTCCGTGCCGGGGGCCGCCACGGCACGCGCCGCCGCGGCGATCACCTCGGTCATGCTCGACGTGGTGTTGGGGTTGATCACTTTGATCCGCATCGCGGCGGTCTCCGCTGGATCCTTCGTGCCGGGATGGCGCAGCTCCTGTATACGAGTTTTCGCAGAAATCGTATACAAAGTCGTTGCAGAATCGCTGGGTGCTAGCGCATAGTGGAGCGAGCAACGGCCGGCGATCGCTGGACCGCGAGACGATCAGGAGGCTAGGCATGACGAATCCCGGCATGACCCGTCGCGGGTGGTTTTTGCTCGGGGCGAGCGCCCTCATCGTGGGCGGCGTGACGGCGGCACGGCCCGCCGCGGCCGAGAACGTGCTCAAGATCGGCGTGCTCGGCGTGATGAGCGGGCCGGCGGCGAGCTGGGGCCTGGTCAACAAGTACTGCGCGGAAGCCACCGCCCAGATGTACAACGAGAAGGGCGGCGTCGAGATCGGCGGCGAGAAGTACAGGATCCAGATCGTCGCCGTCGACGACAAGAACGACCCGAAGCTCAGCGTCTCCGGCGCCGAGCGGTTGATCCAGCAGGAGAAGATCCGCTACATCATCGGCCCCAACGTCGACACGACGGCGGCGAGCGTGCGGCCCGTGGCCGAGAAGAACGGGGCGATCTACATCCCCTACGCCTTTTCGAGGTCGCTCTACACGCCGCCGGCCGGCAACGCGATCTTGGGCATGATCGCGAGCTACCAGGCAGGGCCGATCATCTACAAGTATCTGCAAGAGAACAAGGGTGTGAAGAAGGTGGCCTTCGTCGCCCGCAACGAGTCCGATCCCTTGAACCAGCGCGACGAGGGCGTGGCGGCGGCGAAGAAGCTCGGCCTCGAGGTCGTCTCGAGCGCGGACACCTACGAGCCCGGCACCAGCGACTTCTTCCCGGTGATGTCGAAGGTGGTGAGCGGCAATCCCGACCTCATCGTGCTTTCGGGCGTGGCACCTGCCGACGCGCCGCTCCTGATCAAGACCGCCCGCGAGCTCGGCTTTCAGGGCACCTTGAGCACCGAGACCGCGCAGGACGCCAAGATCATCGGCGAGGTCGCGGGCGATGCCGCGAACGGCTTCATCTCGGTGGGCGGGGCCAGCACGCCCGAGATCCGCAGCCCCTACATGGAGGAGTTCGTCAAGCGCTACGAGAAGGTGGCCGGCGAGTGGAACGACGAGGCCGGCACCAAGGTCTACGCGCTCGAGATGATCCTCGCCACGCTGCAGAAGACCGGCAAGGCCGGGATCGACGACGTGGGTCCGTTCAAGCAGGCGATCGACACGTTCTCGATCAAGAATCCGTTCCTCAAAGAGAACGCCGAGCTCAAGTATGTCGGCACGGCCTATTTCGGCCAGAAGCGCCAGATCGGCGTGCCGATGGTGGTGAACGAGTACCGGGATGGCGGCTTCAAGACGCTGTTCGTCGGCAGCGTCGAGTAGCCGGCGACCCGAATACGGGTAACGCCTCGTTCATGGTACCTGGTACCATGAACGAGGCATGATCGACGAGGGTTCGACACGGCCGCTCCCGGGCGGCTCGAGCAGGCTCTATTTGAGCGATCCTCGTATCCTCCCCGCTCGCACCGGGGGAGGGCCAGGGTGGGAGCTCCGGGAATGGAGCAGATCATCGTCAACGGCGTGGTCCTGTCCGCCAACTACGCGCTGATAGCGCTCGGCATCACGCTGATCTTCAGCATCATGAACCTGCTCAACTTCGCCCACGGGCAGATATTCATGATCGGCGGCTTCGTCGTCTACTACGTCTACGGCCAGTGGGGCCTGCCTTATGCCCTGGGCCTCCTCGCCGCCGCCGCCGTCACCGGCCTCATCGGCGTGCTGTTCGAGGTCTTGTTCTTTCGCCGGGTGGTCAAGGTCGCGACGCGCGAGGAGAACTCGATGCTGCTCGCGGTCGGCACGGCGCTCCTCCTCGAGAACCTCGCCCTTTTCGCCTTCGGCGAGAAGCAGCGCGGCGTACCCTCGGTCGTGGCCGGCGTCTACAGGCTCGGCAACGCCTACCTCCCGGCCGGCCGTCTCCTCGTGGTCGTGATCGCCCTCGCCCTCATCGTGGGCCTCCTCCTCTTCGTCCAGTACACCCGTCCCGGCCGCGCCATGCGCGCTCTGGCGCAGGACCGCCAGGTCACCTACCTCATGGGCGTCGACGTGGACCGCATCTCGGCCATGGGCTTCGGCATCGGCGCCGCTCTCGCCGGACTCGCCGGCGCGCTCCTGATCACCATCTCCGGGGTCAATGCGGGCATCGGCGGCGCCATCTCCACCAAGGCCTTCATCATGATCATGATCGGCGGTGCCGGCGTCGTCGCGGGCTCCATCCTGGGCGCCATCGTCCTGGGCTTCGCGGAAGCCATCGGCTACGCGCTGATTCCGGGCTCGACCACCTATCTCCTGATCTTCGTGGGTCTGATCCTGTTCCTGATCCTCCGTCCGCAGGGGATCATGGGCAAGCCGCAGGGCTGAGCGGAGGACGACGCCGATGCGCACGCAGCCTCTCTCCCCTCCGGCCACGACCGAGCTGCCGGGTCGCCCCCGCGCAGGCCTCGGCCGCATGGCACTCGCCGTGGTGGCGGCCCTCCTCTACCTCGTCGCGGTGCCGCTGCTCCTCGCCGACCGGCCCTATTTCCTCAACGTGCTCACCAACGCCTCGATCCTGAGCTTCGCGAGCCTGGGCGTGTGGGTCACGTTCACGATCGGACGCATCAACATCGCGCAAGGCGCGTTCGCGATGATCGGCGGCTACGTCACCGCCATCCTCTCCACCCGCTACGGGCTTCCCTTCTGGCTGTGCCTGCCGTTCTCGGCCGTGGTCGCGGCCCTGGTCGGCATCGCGATCGGCCTGCCGATCCTGCGCTTGCGCGGCGTCTACTTCGCCATGATCACGCTCAGCCTCACCGAGGCGGTGCGGCTCGCCTTCCTCAACGGCGGCGACCTCACCAAAGGTGCCACCGGCATCGTCAACATCCCGCAGCCCGCCGGCATCCAGACGCCGGTGGCGTTCTACCTGCTCGCGGCCTGCCTCCTGATCCTCGGCCTGCTCGCCGTCCGGCGGCTCGCCACCAGCCGGATCGGCTGGGTGTTCCGCTCGCTGCGCCAGAACGAGGATCTGGCTGCGTCCTTCGGCGTGGACGTCGCCCGCTACCGTGTCGTCGCGTTCGCCTTCTCCTGCGCCATGGGTGGCATCGCCGGCTCGTTCTTCGCCGTGTTCCACCAGAACATCTACCCCGCGAGCTACAGCGTGCAGGATTCGATCAACTTCATGCTCTACTGCTTCCTGGGCGGGCTCGACCATGTCCTGGGGCCCGTGGTCGGCGCCTTTCTCCTCGTGATCGCGTTCGAGCTCCTGGGCGAGCTCCAGCAGTACCAGGCGCTGCTCTACGGTATCCTGATGATCGTCGTCATGCTGTTCCTTCCCAACGGCATCTTGAGCCTCGAGCTCGGCCGCGGAGACAGGCGATGAGCCTCCTGCGCGTTCAGGACCTCACCAAGCGCTTCGGCGGCCTCGTCGCCGTCAACGACGTCAGCTTCGACGTCGAGGCCGGCGAGATCCTCTCGATCATCGGCCCGAACGGCGCCGGCAAGAGCACGCTCTTCAAGCTGATCGCCTCGTTCCTGAAGCCCACGGCCGGCCGCGTGCTCCTGGAAGGCGAGGAGATCTCGGGCCTGAAGCCCCATATCGTGGCGCGCAAAGGGGTCGTGCGCACCTTCCAGGAGACCACGGTCTTCAAGGAGATGACTGCCCTCGAGAACGTGGTCGTGGCGCACCATCTCCGCCTCAAGGCCGGTCTCCTGGGCGTCTACTTCGCGAGCCCGCGGGCGCGCGCCGACGAGGCGAGCTTCCGCGCGAGCGCTTCGGAGATCCTCGACTATCTGGGCCTCGGCCACGTCAAGCACGAGCGCGCGCGCAACCTGCCGCACGGCTATCTCCGCGCGCTCGGCATCGCCGTCGCCATGGCGGCCGAGCCGCGCGTGCTGCTCCTGGACGAGCCTTTCGCCGGCATGAATCCCGAGGAGAAGGACCGTGCGGTGCGGATGGTGCGCGGCATTCGCGACCGCGGCATCACCGTTCTTCTCGTCGAGCACGACATGCCGTCCGTGATGCGGATCAGCGACCGCATCGTCGTCATCAGCTTCGGCACCAAGATCGCCGAGGGCACGCCCGAGGCGGTGAGAAACGACCCGGCGGTGATCGAGGCCTATCTCGGCGCCGAGGACGAGACGCTGGGGCACTGAGAGGCAAGGCCGGCCATGTACTTCGCCTGCAAGAACCTCACCGTCCGCTACGATCGGGTCACGGCTCTCCGCGACGTGTCGCTCGAGCTCGCCGAGGGCGAGATCGTGGCCCTCATCGGCGCCAACGGCGCCGGCAAGTCCACCACCTTGCGCGCGATCACGGGGCTCAAGCAGCCGGCTGCGGGCGAGATCTGGTTCGAGGGCAGCCGCATCGACCGCCTGCCGCCGGCCGAGATCGTCAGGCGCGGCATCGCCATGGTGCCGGAGGGGCGGCGGATCTACCCCTACATGACGGTCAAGGACAACCTCCTCATGGGCGCCTATCTCCGGCAGGACCGAGCCGGCATCAAGCGGGACCTCGAGAAGATCTTCGTCCGCTTCCCGCGGGTGAAGGAGCGCCTCAACCAGCAGGCCGGCACCCTCTCGGGCGGCGAGCAGGAGATGGTCGTGGTGGGTCGGGCGCTGATGGCCCGCCCCAAGCTGCTCCTCCTCGACGAGCCGTCCTTGGGCCTCGCCCCCATGGTCGTGCGCGAGATCGCGAAGCTCGTCACCGACATCAACCGCGAGGACAAGGTGAGCGTGATCCTGGTCGAGCAGAACTCGCGCATGGCGCTGCGGATCAGCCACCGCGCCTACGTGCTCGAGACCGGCAGCATCGGCCTCGCCGGCCCCTCGGCCGAGCTTGCCGACGACGACCACGTGCGGCGGCTCTATCTCGGCGGGTGAGGTGGCCGCCCGAGGCGCCGCTCGCCACGTGTCACCGGGCCGGCGGCCGGCGTCCATGCCCGGGCCCGTCTCGGCCATCCGGCCCCTCGCCGCGCGGCCCGGATGGCCGGCTCGAAGACGGGCCATGACACCAGGCGAAGGCAGGAACCCGCCCCGGGCGCGGCCGATGCGCCCCGACCGTCGCGCAAGGAGCAGGCCCGGCGCTACCCTCGGCCCCGGTCGAACGTCGTGAGCTCGGCCCCGCGATTGCGGGCAGCGGTGACGACGAAGCGCAGGCTCGGGAAGCGGTCGGCAAAGCGCGCCTGCGCCGCCCGGTGCAGCCGCTCGGCCGCCTCCTCGCTTTCCAGCACGGCGAAGCCGGTCGGCCCCCACGAGCTCTGGCCCACGCCCGCGATCCCCAGTCCCTCGAGCCAGGCCAGCACCTCGCTCACCGCCGGGCTCGTGAACCGCCCGCCCTGGGCCGGGGCGAAATAGTCGCCGACCCGGCGCTGGATCTCGCCGACGGCGGCGCCGACCGCGGCGATGTCGCCGGTCGCGAGCCCCGGCAGGAGCTGCATCACGACGCGGCGGCAGAGCTCGCCCGCGAGCGCCGGTGTGTAGGGCGGCAGGGCGCCGAAAGCGCCCGCCTCGCCGGCACCGTGCAGCCCCTCGCGTGCCCGGTCGAAGATCAGGAGCAGACGCCAGCCTGCCGGGAACGGCAGCCGGGCGGTGACCGGCGGCGGCTCGCCCGCCGCGGTCCTGCCGCCGTCGAGGATGAAGCCGCCCTGCTCGAACGCGCCGATGCCGATGCCCGAGCGGGCGCCGCGCTCGAGGAGGCGCGCCACCTCGCGCGCACCTTCCGGGCGGCCGGCCAGCCGGGCGAGGCCCACGCCCAGTGCCAGCCCGAGCTGGGTGCCCGATCCCAGCCCGACATGGGCCGGAATCGTCGCCTCGATCGTGATCCGGACCGGCGGCAGCCGCCAGCTCCGGCCGAGCACGGCGAGCAGCCGCCGCGTGCGCTCGACCTCGGCGGCGCCGGAGATCTCGTCCGTGTCCGCGCGCTCGATGCGCAGCCGGGTGGCGAAGCCCTCGATGGTGAGCCCGAGGCTGCCGAACCGGCGCCCGAGCCCGCCTTCGAGATCGAGGAACCCGAGATGCAGCCGCGCCGGTGCCGTGACGTGCACGGCCATGGCCGGATCGCCGACGGTCACCACGGAAGATCCACCGGGTACGGCGGCAGGAGCCGGTCGCTGCTCACGGGCAGGCACCCCTCGCATCTCGCCTGCACCACGAGAAGCCGGCCGGCCGCTCCACGGCTTCGCGTCCCTCCTCGCCGTGGAACGCCTCGGGCACCTCGCCCGGCAGGAGAGCGAAGAAGCCGTCGGGAACCTCGAGCTCGCCCCGCAGCGCTCCGGGCTCGCGCGGCCGCCTCTTCTCCGCCACCGGCACGAGCCTCGCCACCGGCTCGCCCTTGCGGGTGACGACGATCTTCTCGCCCGCGAGCGCGCGGTCGATCGGGCGCGACGGCGCGGTGCTGGCATCGTGGACGCTGACGGCGGACATGGCTCGGGCTCCTTTGCCCGGCGAGGATGTGCAGAGGCCTGGCTGGCTGGTCAACGGCTTTCCGCCGCCGCGGCCGCCTGCGGCGTCCATGGCCCCTCCGGACCTTGCAACCGGGCCGGCCGAGAGCCTTATCGTGGAGCGCACGCTCACATGCATTCCGATACCGGTAGCGAGGAACGATCGATCATGGCGGGCCCGACCGAGGCCACGACACCGGCGGCGGCGCCCGACGGCGGCTTCGCCCTCTACGTGCACTGGCCGTTCTGCAAGGCGAAGTGCCCCTACTGCGATTTCAACAGCCATGTCCGCGCGGGCGTGGACCATGCACGCTGGGCGCGTGCACTCACGCGCGAGCTCGACCACGTGGGCGCGCTCACCGCGGGGCGGGAGCTGCGCTCGATCTTCTTCGGCGGCGGCACGCCGTCCCTCATGGAGCCCGCGACCGTCGCCGCCGTCGTCGAGCGCGCCACCCGCTGGTGGCGGCTGGCACCCGACATCGAGATCACGCTCGAGGCCAACCCGACCTCGGTCGAGGCCGGAAAGTTTCGGGGCTTCCGCCATGCCGGAGTCAACCGCGTCTCGCTCGGCGTGCAGGCGCTCGACGACGCGGATCTGCGCTTTCTCGGCCGCGAGCACGACCTCGCCCAGGCCTTGCGCGCGCTCGAGCTCGCCGGCACCGTGTTCCCCAGGCACTCCTTCGATCTGATCTATGCCCGCCCCGGCCAGACACTGGCAGCGTGGGAAGCGGAGCTGCGCCGGGCGCTCCGGCTCGCGGGCGATCATCTCTCGCTCTACCAGCTCACGATCGAGCCCGGCACGCGCTTTCATGCCCTGGTCCGCGAGGGCCGGCTCCATCCGCTGGACGAGGACCGCCAGGGCGAGCTCTACGAGGCGACGCAGGCGATCCTGACCGAGGCCGGCCTGCCGGCCTACGAGATCAGCAACCATGCCCGCCCCGGCCAGGAATCGCGCCACAATCTCGTCTACTGGCGCTACGGCGACTATGCCGGGATCGGCCCCGGCGCCCACGGCCGCCTCACCCTGGAGGGTGTGAAGCTCGCAACCCGCACGCTCAGGATGCCCGAGCGCTGGCTCGCCCAGGTCGAGGCCAGGGGGCACGGCGAGGAGCCGCGCGAGACGGTGCCGCCCGTGGCCCAGCTCACCGAGCTGCTGATGATGGGCCTGCGCCTCGCCGAGGGAGTACCTACCGCCCGCATCGCGGCCGTGACCGGCCGGCCCTGGCGCGAGAGCCTCGATGCCGCCGCCCTCGAGCGGCTGGGTGCGCTGGGGCTGCTGGCAGTTGAAGGCGACCGCCTCGTCGCCACCCCGGCCGGGCGTCAGCGGCTCGACGCCGTGCTCCGGCGCCTGCTGTGAGCGAGAAGGTGCCCGAGCCTTCGGGGCCGATCCGCCGGACCGGCCGCCGGGCGTCAGCCGAGGCCGTCCGGCGCGAGGTCGGGGCCCGACCGGCTCCAGCCGAGCTGGCCCAGGCCCGGCAGCTTGATCGCGAGCTGCTTCGGCGCGATCCCGACGACGAAGCCGAGCAGGTTCAGCTCGAGCCCCTCGTCGAGCGCGAGGGTCAGGCCGAGCACGCCGGCGAGCGAGAGCTGGAAGCCGGTGCCGCTCGGCGCCGGCGCGAGCAGCCGGCCGCCGGGCAGGAAGTCCTTGCCGATCGCGGTCGAGGGCAGGGCCGCGTGCAGCTCCGGCACCTCGCGGGCGAGCCAGACGACGAAGGTGTTGGAGTTCGGGCCGGGCCAGGTGACGTAGCGGTGAGGGTAGGGATAGCGCGCGATCGCATCCTCGAGCCGCGGGATGACGGCCGCGGCCGCGGCACCGCGCAGGTCCACGAGCAGCTCGGGTTCGCTGCCGGCCCAGCGCCCGTCGGGCGGGCGCAGGTTGCGGCGGATCGCCGGCGCGCCTTGCGCGACACCCCAGCCCACGACCTCGTAGCGCTCGTAGGCCGCAGCTCCCTCGCGCTTGAACGCGACCCAGCAATGGACGGCGACGGCCCCCTTCCAGCCCCAGGCGCGCGCCGCATAGACCTGGACCACCGCGGCCGGATGGACGGCGGGAGCGGGCGCCAGCCCGGTGCTGTCCCAGCGGGCGAGGCTCCAGTGCTGGGTGCGGGTCGAGAGCACCAGGGCGGTCGAGACCAGGAGCGGAACGAGGAGCAGAACGAGAAGCCAGATCAGCCAACGCATCGGGGGAAAGGAACGATCCTCGCTGGAAGTCCGCCGACACATGGCCCGGCTCCGCCGCCACCGCAAGCACACCGGAATGCCGGGCGGTACGGGGCGTCGGTCTTTCCGCCTCACCGGGCCGACTGACGCCGCGGGCAGGGCGCGGCCACGACCCGCGCTCCGTCCCGGCTGGAACATGATGCATGAAAGGCGCTCCCGACCCGGTTCGAAAGCGCCTCCAGGACATGGCGGCGCAGATGCCGGCCGGCACGGCGCGGCGGTGAGGTCCTGCACCGATCGTCCGCCTGCGCCGGCCGATCCTCCAGGTGGTGCTCGGGCGGATGGCCGGCGTCGTGCCGATCGGCATCCTCGCCGCGCTGGTCGCGGGCGGCGGGATTCCGGCCGGGATCATCGGGCGGGGCGGCGCCGGTCCGCGGGTCCGGCGGCGGCGGTGCGATGCCCCAGAGGCGGCACCAGGCGGTGTCGACTGTCGGGGGCGCGGCGCCGGCCGCTTCGGCTGCGGGGGCGGGCTGCTCGGGTCGGCTGGGTTCGTTTCGTACCGGCGCATCGGTCGGGGGCGCGACACCTGGCGCGGGCCGGGCATCGGGCGGAGGAGTGGCGGGATCGGCCGCATCCGCCGCGAGAGCGGCGAGCGTGAGGCCGTGGCGCAAGGCGGAGGCGGCAGGCTCGACGGGTAGAGCCGGGGGCTCGGGCAGGAGGCCGCGATCGTGCAGGCACTCGGGCGGGACGTGGATCCGGCCTCGCGCATCGACCGCGACCGGCGCGTCGGCGGGGCGAGCCTCGTCCTGGAGGCAGCACGCGTGCTGCGGGGGAATGCCGGGGGTTGGCCACGGCATCAGGGAGCCGGGCGGCGGCGTACACGGCCGTGCGCCGCCCCAAACGACGAGGGCGAGCGTCGAGAGGTCGGGCGGCGGGGGCGGGCTCGATAGGGTCGGGGTGGCGGGGTCGTCGTGGCCGCCGAGGTCGGCCGATGGCGCGGGAGAGGGGGGATCGGCCTGCCCGCTCGCGTCGGCGGGCGGTGGCGGGAGATCCTCGGGCTGCGACTCGGCCGGAAGCGACGGGAGGGAGGACGCAGCCGCGCCGTCTCGGGGCGGAGATGGCAGGGGACGGCGGCGGAGGTCCTTCAACTCCTGCAGGCAGCGGAACAGGGCGAGACGGTTCTGGCCCTGGTAGCGCAGCGCCAGGCGCAGGCGCTCGGGGTTGGGATTGGCGCCGCGGGCGAAAGCCTGCGCCTCGAGGCGCTCGGCGCGGCCGGTCTTCCATAAAGCCGCGGCGAGGTGGGCGACGAGGGCGCCATCGAGCGTGCCCACGGGCGCGAGCTCGGCGAACAGGCTGCGGGCCAGGGTGTCGAAGGCGGCGGCGTTCTCGCCTTGCAGCACGAGATGGACCTCGGCGGTGAGGCCGTGCTTCAGGGCGTTGCGCGAGGAGCGCGCCTTGCCGGCTTCGGTCACCGGCCCGCGCGACTTCGCACCGTTGATGCGGGCACGACGAGCGCGCTCGGCGCGGGCAGCGTCCGCGGGCGAGAGGGCGACCTCCCTGCCCTCGCCGGGCCCGGGCAGGGCCATGGCCGGCGGGAGTGCCACGGCGGCGGAGGCCGGGGCGGCGGGTGGAAGCGGTGACGGGCAGGACGACATGGGCAGGCACCTCGCGACGGATGTTTAGGAATTTATATCTAGATTCGTTCGGGAAAGCCACATCCATCTCGCTGGACCGATTGAAGGAGCCGCGAAGTTCGGACGAATTCTCTCGGCATTTTATCGGTATCTTAGGAACATATACTTGCAACGCCATCCGATCTCTGGTAGAAGCAAGATGTCGGCAACACTACTCAGGGAGATGTGGACGATGGGATGCCGCCCCGGCTCGCTGCAGGAGATCTTCAATCCGGGCTCGAACTTCACCTGGGCGGGCTTCGCCTATGCCACCAACGACACGCTCGAGGAGGCGCTGAAGCCCGGCTATTTCGACGGCTGGGCGGAGGGTCTGCAGCCGGGCGACCTGATCCTGTTCGGCTGCAACCCGGCGCGGCTGCACCCGCAGTCGTGGCATCGGCCGACGCAGGTGCGGCGGGCGCTGCTGATGGTGACCCGGGTCGAGCGCATGCGGGTCTCGGTGCGCGTGCTGCACGACTGGGGCGGGGTCGAGGACGAGCCGGGCGAGCCGCCGCAGGCGGCGGGCCAGAGGCGGCCATGACGACGCGCACCGAGGGCCTGATGCGGGTGTTCGGGGCGGAGAACGACTACCCGTTCGGGGTCTGGACCTACTCGACACCCGAGCCGCTCGAGGCGGTGCTGCGGAAGGGCTACTTCAAAGGCTGGCACGGACGGCTGCGGCTCGGCGATCTCGTGCTGTGCGGGACGTCGCAGTCGGTTCACCCCTGGGACGAAAGCAAGCGCGACGTGCGGCGCTCTCTTCTCATGGTGAGCTCGAAGGCCCTGGACGGGATCGAGGTGCGGCTGCTGCAGGACTGGGGCACGCCGGAGGGGCCGCCGCTGCCGCCCGCCGCGCCGGAGGCTGCACCGGCGGCCGGGGCGAAGGCGGCGGGGCGGCAGCGGCGGGTGCCGTTCTTTCCGATGGCACGCGCGCGGCGGCCGCAGCGCCGGCGGCTCCTGCTCGCCCTGGGAGGAGGTGCTTCATGGTGCGTGCGCTGAAGGCGGTCGTCGGCGCGGCCGGGAGGTGGCGCCGCGGGGTAGCGGCTAAGGCCGGAGAGCGTACGGTGCTGGCGGCGGAGCTGGCACGGCTGGAGGCGGCGCTGGGCGCGCGGCTCGATGCGCTGGACCGGGCGATGTCGGCGAAGGCGCAGGCGCAGCTCGTCCTGCTGGCGCAGACGCTGGCCGAGGTGCTGGTGACGGAGCTGCGGCGGGGGCATGGCAGCGCCGGCCCGCCGTGGGAGCCGCGGCGGGCCGCTCGCCCGGCGGGCGGCGCGATGTCCGGGATCGCACCGGGCCGGGCCGAGCCCGACAAGCGGCGCTGACGCGGTGCCGGTAGCGACGGCGGGCGGACCTCGCCCGGGCGGGGGCCCGCCGTCGCCCGGCGGCGCGGGCAGGCCGGCTCGCGCACGACGCGATCGGACCGAGACGAACATAACATTAATGGATAATTATATTTCGTTCACTTTCTCCTTCCCATTCGGGTAAAAGGGGCTAATATCCAACCTCGAGACGATCGGACTGCCGACGCAGATCGGAGCCGACAAATGAAGCGCGCGGGGTTGCGGGGATGCAGAAGAGACTCCGTACCGGCTACAGGGTGCGTCGCTTCTATCGGCGCGCACGCTTTCTGCTGACGCTGCTCGGCACGATCGCGGGCGCCTCGGCCGTGGCGCATTCGGCCGGCGTGGCGATGGCGGCGAGCGAGGCGTCGTTCCTGGCGAAGGCGCTGGCGACGATCGCCATATGCGCCGTCGTGCCCTGGGTTCTGACCGAGGCGGCGTGGCGGTGGCATCGGCGGCGCTGTCACGAGGCATGGCAGTAAGGGACGGCGGCCGATAGCGGCTAGCTACCGACTCTTGCTCGGCGGCAAGTCCCTAGCGGGCGAGAACCTGCCGGCGCCCGATGATCCGATGCGGACGAAGGGGCGGGCGGGCCTGCGGCGTTCAATCGATCCAGCCGGTGCCGTCGGCGAACGGCAGGCCGCGCTCGGGATCGGGCGAGAGCACCGGCGGCCCGGCAGCAGCACCCGAGGCTGCGAGGAGGGCAGTGGCGCAGGCCGCGGACAGGAGCCCGCGCCGGCGCAAAGCGGGCACGGCACCCGCCGCGCCGTTCCGGGCGGGCCGGGCCGCGGGCCTGCTCATGCCGCGAGCTTCGGGCCCGAGCGCCGCGCCGAAGCCGATCCGGATATCGGCTTTCAGGGCATGCGCCATCCGCCGTTGCTGCCTCGCACCGATCCGGGTCGATCCGGCGGGGAGATGCCGACCCTATTTCAACCTTTGCTTGCTTTCAAGATCCGCCCCCGGAGCCTCGCGTGCGTTCGGGCGGCAGGGCGTGCCACGCAAGCGCGTGCGCAGGGCGGCGAGCAGGTTGACCTGGATGTCGTCGTGCGCCGTGCTGCCGCCGGCCATCAGGACGAGGCGGCCGTGGACGAACTCGTAGCGCTCGTTCTGCCGCTCCACCCAGGCGAGGAAGTCGTCGACGGTGTGCAGGACCGGCTGAGCGGAAGCGGTGGAATGCGGCATCGGCGCATCTCCGAAAGGAGAGACGGCAACCGTATTTCAACCTATGCTCGCTTTCAAGACCTGACCCCGAAGCCGCTACAAGGGCGGCTCGTGCTGCTGTACGGGTTCGTCAAGAAGACGCAGAAGACGCCACCGGCCGGGCTCGCGCTGGCGCGGCGGCGCGAGCAGGAGATCGAGACATGATGGGCGAGATCAAGGGGGCGATCGGCTCCTCGTTCGACGACTTCCTCAAGGAAGAAGGGATCCACGAGGAGGCGACGGCGCAAGCGATCAAGCGCGTGCTGGCGTGGCAGATCGAGCAGGCGATGGCCGAGCGCGGCATCGGCAAGAGCGAGATGGCGCGGCGGATGCGGACGAGCCGCAGCCAGCTCGACCGGCTGCTCGACCCGGGCAACGACAAGGTGCTGCTGCAGACGGTGCAGAAGGCCGCCGCCGCGATCGGCAAGCGGCTGACCTTCGCGCTGGAGGATGCCGAGCTGCCTGGGAGCCAAGCGGGGCGATCGGGTTAACCGTTTCTCAACCTGTACTAGAACGCAAGACCTGACCCCCGTTCCCTTTCCTCGGGCGAAGCGGCGTGCCGTGGATAGCACCGGGGAGCAGCGGCAGAGCGGATCGGACATGGAGCGCCTCTGGCAAGAGAGGCGTTGACGATCCTTCAACCTATGATCGCTTTCAAGACCTGACCCCGTTCCCTCGAGACAGTCGCTGCCCCCGAAGCCGATAGGCAGGTTGCCGCAGCGCGCACCACTATAGGATGCAAGTACCTGTAAACTAGGTTATGGAGCGACCAACGTGCAAAGAGACTGAAAATTCAATCTGAGTACGTCGCCGATGCGAATCCTGCAGGTCCACAACCATTATCAGCAGGCGGGCGGCGAGGACGTCGTCGCCGCCAGCGAGCGGCGTCTGCTCACGGAGGCAGGGCACAGCGTCGACGGCTTCATCGTTCACAACGACACCATCCAGAGCCTGCCGGACCGGCTCGCCGCCAGCTTCCGGGTCGTGTGGAGCAGACCTTCTTACGAAGCGGTGCGCGCCCGGATCCGGAGTTTCCGGCCGGACGTCGTCCACGTCCACAACTTCTTCCCGCTGATCTCGCCGTCCGTGTTCGATGCCTGTCGGGCGGAAGGTGCGCCCGTCGTGATGACGCTCCACAATTACCGCCTGATCTGCCCCGGCGCTCTCCTGCTGCGCCGGGACCGGATCTGCGAGAAGTGCGTTGCCGGCTCGCCCTATTGGGGTGCGGTCCACCGGTGCTATCGCGGCTCGGCGCTCGGCTCGCTCGCGGTGGCGACGATGGTCGACGTGCACCGCCGGCGCGGGACTTGGCATAAGAAGGTCGACAGGCTCATCGCCCTGACCGAGTTCGCGCGCGGCAAATTCATCGAGGCCGGGCTTCCGGCCGGCAAGATCGTCGTCAAGCCCAACTTCGTCGAGGATCCGGTGCAGCCGGGTGAGCGGCTCGACGGCCCGCGGCATGGGGCGCTCTTCGTCGGCCGCCTCAGCCCCGAGAAGGGCGTCCAGATACTTATCGACGCATGGAAAGGCGTGAACTATCCACTACGCATCGTCGGAACCGGTCCCTTGGAAGCGGAGATCAGGGGCAAAGCACCCGAGAACGTAAGCTTTCTAGGCCAATGTGATCGAATGCGGGTCGATGCTGAGATGCGGCGCGCTGCCTTCCTCGTCATGCCCTCAACCTGGTACGAAGGCTTGCCGATGACGCTAGTCGAGGCCTTTGCTTGGGATCTGCCCGTTGTGGCTTCACGAATCGGTGCGTTGGAGGAGCTAGTCGAGGAGCAAGCAACGGGCCTAACCTTCGAGGCAGGCAATCCGGCTGATCTGCGTCGGGCCGCCTACGAGATGATCACGCGCCCGATCCCGAGAGGAAACTGCCGACGCTACTTCTTCAATCATTATAGTGCTGCTGCCAATCTTGCTCGGCTGGAAGCCATATATCGAGGTGTCAACGGCGCCTACCCTTAGAGTAGGCGCCGCGACGACTTCATTCATCTGTCCCGATCGAGCGCAAGGCCAAATTCCCTACCTGTCTCCGATATCCAGAATACTCGATATCCTACGCTGCGGAGCTTTTTGATTGTCGCCTCGGTCATGACAACGCTGAATCCATAGAGACGATGGTGGAACTCTACCAGAAGCTGACTCGGTCGCGGACCATGGGCAACGATATCCTCACATACGTCGTACTCTGCACCTTCAATGTCCATTTTGAGGAGATCGCAGTGGCTGGTCCCCAGCTCCTTGAGCAACGAACCCAGACGCCGAACAGGGACTGAGATCGAACCTTCGGTACCATTCGACGCACCATAAGCGGTATGAAAAGAAACATGGCCATCGCAAGCAGGTGGCTGAAGATCGATTGTACCATCCGCAGCAGCCAAGCCAACCTTGTGGGTTACGAATTTTGCAGGCAACGACTGTTCAGCCAGCCACGCAATGCTGAAGGGCGTAGGATCGTAGCCGTGAATTCGACAGCCAAACCGTTCGATCATCGCCAAGTCGAAAGAAATATCTGTGCCGATACCAACTGAAAGCACTATGCTATTTGAATTCAACCGGTCCGGTAAAACCGCCCATCCTCCATAAGTAGATCCTAAGTGAACTTTGTTAGACACATCATCGATCCATAACCATGGATCGAGACGCATCAGCTTGCGCAAGCAAGATCTAAACGACTTATACATACAAAATCCCAGGCTATTGACATGCCGCTACGTTGATGATATTCTATCGTGTAGTCAATTCCGCATAGCCAGCGCTATCGAGACAGACTGTCGGGAAAAGTTGACCCATTTCAAACTCCGAATGGCTGCCCTCTGTATTGTTAATCACCAGTTGACGGTCAATCACGAGCTTATCAAGCTGCATTACTTTAGTACCTAGCAAGCGGTTGCTGTCTATGATGTTGCGTTTGGGCACTCCAGGCTCATCTCCAAAAATCAGCAGTAGAGCCGGATAGCGGCTCGCATAGGGCTCTTGTGACCACGGTACCTGCTCCAAGCGCGCTCTCATGTCCCAGCCAGAAGGACGTGGAGCAAACAGCTTGTCCTTTGCCCATGTAAGCCCGCGTGCATCGAGCGTTATCGGTCGCTGGCCGCCAACCACAATGTTGCGGGCCACGATGTTGTCCGATCCCCCGCCAATGAAGATTGCATCCTGAACATTATGAAAGCGGTTATCCATAATGGAAATACCGCTGGCAAGGTCGTCGAGATAGACTCCTTTTGCCCCGCCGGGAAACGGGGAATACAGATTGCAGAGCGTGTTGTCCCGGATCAGCGTCCCGCGAGCAGTCCAATCCCTACCCGTGTAGATTGCTCCGGCATCCCCGGTCTCGTGCATGAGATCGTAGAGGAGGTTGCCTTCGATCACGTGATCGTTGCCGGCGAACCGGATGCCGCTGTGCGGGGCGCCGTGGATGCGGTTGCGGCTCGCGATCTGGCCGACGCCGTCCATGACGATGCCCGGAGCGTAGGTTCTCGTCAGCCGGGCGAAGTCGGCGATCTCGCTGTCGCGGACGAAGTTGGCGGCCGGCGAGAGCGTCTGCCGGTCGCCTCCCGACAGCACCACGCCGGCCGCACCCACACTCCGGATCGAGCACCGCTCGAGGCCGCTGCGCGTGCCTGCGACCGTGACCGCGTTGGCGCCGGTTCCCCGGATCTCGCAGTCCCTAAGGATCACATCATCAACATCCTGCATCAGGACCGCGTTGGTCCGCGCACGCTCGAGACGGACTCCTTCGATCCGAAGGTGGCGGGCTCCTTCGATGCGGAGAAGGACGGGCGCCCAGGCGAGCTCGACGTCGCCCTCGGCGATCGGCGCCGGCGGCCAGAAGTAGAGGAGGCGCCGCTCGCGGTCGAGGTACCATTCACCGGGTCGGTCGAGCGCAGACAAAGCGTTCTCGACCGCAAAGCGCTGACCCACCCGCATGCCATAGTGCAGCGGGATCGGGCCGAGCCGGATCGTCCGCTGCCCGACGTCGATCGCTGCAGCGGGCACCCGCTCGTCGGCGTAGTCGTGATACCAATAGCCCGAAAGCCAGGGATCCGACTCCAGCCCGAGACCGGCCGGCGGCGGCTCCGTGAACCCGAAGATCCTGCCCTGCTCGCCTTCGGGCAAGGACGTGATGCGCAGGTAACCCGCGTCGGGCCAGCGCGCCTGCGGCATCGGCTCGCCCCGGAAATAGAGGAGCGGTGGCGGATCGACCGGCGACCGCCCGAACCCCCGCGGCATTTCCGGTGGCAGCGCCGGAAAAGCTTCGGGCGGCAGGCCCGCTATGCGCACGTAGGGCCTGGATACTGCAGGCAGGCGCGGATCAACGGCGACGCCGTCGTCACCCACGTTCCGCCAGTCGCCGACAGGTCGGCCACCCGAGAGAGTCGAGCCTTCCGGGGCACCCCGGATCACGACCGGTGCCTCGTCCGTCCCGGAAAAACTCTTGTCGAAGACGAGCGGCACCTGCAGCCGGAATGTGCCCGGCGGAAGGATCAGCACATGCTCGCCGGCCCGAGCACGCGCCATCAACGTATCGTGGAGCATCGCGTCTTCCGCCGCCCCGGCCGCAGCGGTGCAAGAAGCGGCCACTCCGGCCCAAGCTCCGGCCAGACAAACCTTCAGCAGGCACGCGCGGAACACAACTGCTGGTCGCGGACTCACTTTACAAGTCTGTCGCAGGAATGCTCTTGGCTGTGATAGTTTCAAGCATCAGGAAATTATAGGGCATGTTGATTGCACCTGGTGTTAACTGCAGTCACCGAAGCCTGCATATTGATATCCTCATTGAAGAGGGGGCGTCCAACAGAATGAAGAGTAGCCAGACGAACGGCCCAATTCAAGTCCGCGCAATTACGATGAAGTTTTCCAAGTGTTTCCAGACCGATGATCCGTCCTACACTGGCGAATATAGATGCTAGACGAATAGAAGATTACAATGAAGAGCACAAAAGTCGGAAGAAATGTGTGATGTAAGAACGTTCGCTCACCCATAGCTTCAACAAGAAGCGCAACTGCAACGGACAGCAAAATAGAACCAAAATCTGATTGAACCCGCCACAGTCGAATCAATGAACACGCGACAGGATAACAAAACAATAATAAGCCGATAATACCAAGTTCTGCTGTAACATCCAAAAACGTATTGTGGAAATTAGGCGGCATATAGCTGCCGGCCCGGCCAAAGTATGCATAAGCTGGAGCATCTATGGAGTTCCCAAAAAAACCGGAATAACCATAGCCAATAAGCACGCGCTTCTGAATCACCTCGAGCCAAGTGCCCCAAATATAGCCTCTTCCGGTAAGTCCGCTATCACGGTTAAAGATCAACAATATCTGAAAGATGTCAATATCAAACATACTAATAAAGACAAGTACGATGACAACACTGCTGCATATACCCATCAGAAAAATGCTACTTGTTCTTGCATGCTTGATGAAAAACCAGAAGGTTAGCCCAAATAAAGCCGCTAAAATAGATACAACCGAGTTAGACATAATAACACTCAAAACTGCAAGGCACATAATAAGTATAGACAGAATGTTTTGGCGCAAAAATTTCATTCTTATATTTGCTGCAGCAAGCACGACGAGA
This sequence comes from Benzoatithermus flavus, assembly GCF_037908215.1. Lineage (NCBI taxonomy): Bacteria > Pseudomonadati > Pseudomonadota > Alphaproteobacteria > Geminicoccales > Geminicoccaceae > Benzoatithermus > Benzoatithermus flavus. Next base: position 90,638 of record NZ_JBBLZC010000006.1, read on the forward strand.
ATAGCAGCTTCTGATCCAAACCACGTTTTGTGCGGGGTGATTCCTTTAACTGCTGGCAGCCCGATCAAACTCACTCGCTCCATGGGATCCAAGTATGTTCCGATTTCCGGAAATTGCACGTAAACAAATAGACTTAGCACCATTATACATGTAAGTGTAAACATAAGAATGGAAATTAATGCGCGAGGGCTAAATGTTGAAATAGCCCAAACTGATGCAAGAATAGTGAATGTAAACCCTACTGCACATGACAGGCTAGAGATTGTATTATACGACCAGAATGCTGATGCAATCACATATATAACAAGAGCGCATATAGGGAGATTTTGAGATAAAGTATCCATGATTGCAGCGTATCGTAACAATATAAACATGGCGAGAATGATATAGATTGGCAGCCACAAATATTCGATACTTAAATTAATTAATGCGGAGTCTCGAATAAAATTGCGTTCTGAGGAAAACACCATACTGAATGCACCGGCGCAAGCCGAAATAAATATGAATAAAAAAATAGAATACAGTCCAGGGATTCGAAATTCCCGACCGGTCTTTGAAGGGTATACGATAGCGCTTTGAGCTATAGCCTTCATTGTCAGGTCCTGATCAGATTGAGAGTTTAAACTTCCTAACTATTTCTTGAAGAGAAACCTTAGTAGGTAAGGAAAGGCCCCTGCTTGACTTTGGTATCGATATATCAGAACCAAGGCCACAATTAACCTAGCAACGTGACTAATAGAGTGGGCCGTTGCTAGACCTGCACTGCCGTAAGAGGTCAACATATAAGCCGCTGGTATAAGCACTAACGACCATGTAAAGTTAACTAATATGCGAGATCGAAGTCGTCCTGTGATTGCAAGTGTATTGGTGCATATGAGAGTAGGCGTGATTGTCAGTGTCGCCATCGCGAGGATGGCAAGTGTCAACCAATTCTCTTGAAAGGCAGGGCCGTAAATCGACATTATTAGGGGACTCGCCAGAGCTACGATCGCCACCGGAGGCCCCATGACGAATAATGAGATCAGCGAGGAGCGTAGTGGATGCAGATGTGCCACATTTCTGGACTCGGCGCCATGAGACATCAGCACGAAGGCGACCGACATGGCGATAGTCGGGAAAAACGTCAGCATGCTATACCACTGCCATGCCGCAGCGAATACGGCGACCTCATGCACCCCAGAAGGCTGACGCGCTAGAAGAGCGTTTCCGGCCCAGATTGTCGGCATCCAGAATAGCGACGCCGCAAAGATGGGCGCTGCGAAGCGAGCAATCTCGCGCCAAGTAGCACGGTCAGGCGATGCATGCATCTGAATACCGGCGAGGGCTACGGCCCGGCGAGCGGCGAGTGTCAGGCCAGCCGCATTCAGTCCCAATCCTAGTCCTAGACCGAGCAGAGCTCCCGGGAGTGCGGCGATATGGCAGCCACCTACGACGAGGAGCGTCGTAGCGGGCCCTGACGCGGCTGCCACAGCGAGCTGGTCGCGGTATCGCTCGAGGGCGGCCAGAACCGCCATCTGCATCTCACACCAGATCAGGGTGGCACCCATCGGTCCAGCAATGACAAGGAAGCTGGCCGCATTCTCGATGGCATAGCCGTGGCGTGCGATGAAATCCGCGAAAACCCCAATCAATAAGGCGACACTAATCGCCGCACCGGCGCTCAACCTCCTGCATGCCACTAGATAACGGCTGGCGAGTTCCCGATCGGTCGACCGGTATCGCGCAACAAAATACTGGATCGTTGGCCCGAGCCCGAGAAGGGCGAAAGCCTGGGCAAGTTGAGCGGTATTGTAGGCAAGTGCGAAACGGCCGAACTCGTCGGTGCTGAGGAGGCGCGATGCCCCGACCATGGAGAGAAGAAAGAAGGCCCGGGATACCAGTCCTGCGACCAGCGCCAGGATCGTAGCGCTGGCGAAGCGGCCAGTCAGAGTGGCACGTAAGCGGGTGAGCAAAACCGGGGTAGCGCCCGGCAGGACGTGAACTAAACTCAACACAGGATGGCACTCACACGAGCAGCAAAGGTATCGAGTACTGAATGATTCGCTTGTGGCAACATCAGCGCCGATCTAATCTGGAACTTTGTCATGCGGTAGATTCACTGGGCAGCGGCGTCGAAAGCAGCACTCTCTGTAGGCCAGCTTCAAACGATGAAACCATCATTGGCAACGAGCGACTGTATGCTGTTGCAGCCGCCGCCAGACTCATTCTACGCATAAGCTCTAGTGACGAACAGATTTCAATTACTGCTCGGGCAAACGCTTCTGGCGTGCGATCGGTAAGAAAACCATTCACACCATTCTTTAAATAGGCCACCTCCGGACTATGATTGTCGAAATGGGCACTGAGTACCGGCAGACCAGCAGCGAAACCGTCGAGGATTGAGAGTCCAATATGAGCGGGCATCAGCATGAGATCAGAGGCGGCCAAGAGGCGCCACTTCTCGGCACCGTAACGCGTTCCGACAATGCGAATCCATCCTTCGCCCGCACTCACTTGCCTGAGCCATGACATCAGCGGTCCGTCGCCGAGGATTAGTAACTGAAATTCGGGCATGCGCGAATGTACAAGCCGGCAAGCCTCAATGAGAAAAGGGATCTGCTTACCCTCATGAAGCCGGCTGCAGAACACGGCGAGCGGGCCGTCGCCGAGCCCGACGCCGGCGCGGATGGCACGCCGCTCGTCCTCGCTCAGCTCGTCGCGCCGGATCGCGCCGCTGGTGTCGATGGCGTTGTTGACGACCGTGATCCGATCCGAGGGAAGGCCCAGGCGCAGCAGTCGCTCACGACTGGCTTCGGTATAGGCGAGCCAGTGATCGGCGAAGCGGGCATAGCAGGCCTTGATGCCGCGCTGCAGATGCGCGCGCCCCTGGTTCTGGAAGTCGTCGCCGTGCCCCCAGAAGAACAATCTGGCCGGCCGGCGGGCGGCGAGACGGCTGACGAGCAGAAGGTGGTTGGCGAGCGGCGCGTTGGCGTGCTCCATCACCACGACGTCATACGACAGGAGCCGGGTCCAGCCGGGCTGATAATAGAGCCCGGCCGGCAGGTAGCGGTTGCGGACGGGCGTAGCCCAAGGCAACAGGTGACGGCAGTCTTCGAAAGCCTCCTCGGGCCGAGGGGCGCCAGCATAGAGGTCGAGACGGATGCCTTGCGCAGCCAAGCTGGTGCGGAGCCGGTCGAAGAACGCGACGCGATAATGTGGCACGATGCGTTGCAGAATGGCGACGCGCGCTACCGGCCGGGCCTCCGCCTCGGGCTCGAGGAGCTTGGTCACGGTCCGACCTCGGGCAGCAGGTTGCTCGTGACACCAGCAGCTTCGGGGAGGCGCCGTGTCAGCCATAAGAAGCGCGGGTTGTGGCGAAGATAGCGGCCGGCGAGCCGGCGCGGCTCGCTGGCGAGGCGAAAGGCCCACTCGAGGCCGCGTCGTTGCATCCAGCCCGGCGCTCGCGGGGTCGCCCCGGCGACGAAGTCGATCGCAGCCCCGATCCCGACCATGACGGCATCAACGCGACCGCGATGCTCGTGCATCCAGCGTTCCTGCTTGGGGCAGCCCAGCGCCACGAAGAGGATAGCCACACCCGAGGCATTGATACGTTCGACCAATGCCACATCCTCGGCTTCGTCGAGCGGCCGGAAAGGTGGCGCATGGATAAAGGCGACGTCGAGATTCGGCGTGATGTTCCTCAGGGCCTGCACGGCAGCGCGCAAGACATGCTCGCGGCCACCAAGGAAGCCGACAGGAATACCGGCGGCCGCCGCGGCCGCACACAGCCGGGGCATCAGATCGGGACCAGCGACACGTTCCTGCATGGGCAGGCCCATGCGACGAAGGAGCCAAACGAGCGGCATGCCGTCGGGGACGACGAGGTCGGCGGCATTGAGCTGGTCGCGATAGGCGCTGCTATCGTAGGCCTCCATCACCATGTGCACGTTGGCAACACAAACGGTCGCGCTCCGACGCTCACAGGCCTTCGCAAGGATGAAGCTCACCGTCTCTTCCATGGAGACCGCGCTCACTCGTGTTCCCAGAATATTACGGGAGGACGGCGAGGAAACGGCAGTCGACGTCTCAGTAGGCGTTATCATGAGAAAATCCTACCATGGCCGTGCGCAGCAGAATGCGGACATCCAGCCACAGCGACCAATTGTCGATGTATTCGAGGTCGAGCTCGATGCGGCGGCGCATCTCTTCTGTCGTTCTGGTTTCACCACGAAACCCATTGACCTGAGCCCATCCTGTTATACCCGGCTTCACCCTATGGCGCCCAAGATAGTCGTCTATCAACCTGGCGTAGTGGTCGTCATGCGCCATGGCGTGCGGCCGCGGCCCGACCAGCGACATCTCGCCCTTGAGGACGTTGACGAGCTGCGGCAGCTCGTCGAGGCTGGTGCGGCGCAGGAACCGGCCGACGCGGGTGACGCGCGGATCGTCCCTGGTCGCCTGGCGGACCGTCTTCGCATCCGGCGCATCGCAGCGATCGACGTACATGCTGCGGAACTTCAGCACCTCGATGGGCTGCTTCGAGAAGCCGTGCCGCTTCTGGCGGTAGAAGACCGGCCCCGGCGAATCGAGCTTCACCGCAAGCGCGATGGCCAGCATGACGGGGGCGGTGAAGAGCAGGACGAGACCGGCGAGGATGCGGTCCTCGAGGCTCTTCAGGACGTAGCGCCAGCCGTCGAGCGGGCGCTCGAGCAGGCGGACGAGCGGGACGTCGCCGGCCTGGATGATGCCGAGGATCGGCACGCGCGCCTCCGGCAGCTCGGGCGCCCAGCTCACGTCGACGGGCAGGTGGCGCAGGGTGCGCAGGGTGCGCTCGAGCAGGCCGTCGTCGCGAGCCGGCAGGGCGAGAACGATCTGGTCGATCTCGCCGTCGTAGACGCACCGCTCCAGGTCGGCGAAGCCGTGCAGGGGCACGATGCCGCGCGGCCAGCGGCCGAGCAGGGACTGGTCGAGGTCGAGGGCGGCGGCGACCTGGAAGGCAGGTCCCACGGCCCCGAGGCGGCGCAGAAGCGCTGGCAGGTGCTCGCCGAGGCCGACGACGGCGAGCCGGCGGGCGACGTCGCGGCGGGACAGGACGATGCGGGCAGCGACACGGACGGCGAGAAGCGAGGCGAGACCGGCCAGGAACCAGGAGCCGACCCAGAGGCGCGAGAGATCGTGCGCCACTTTGAAGGAATACAGAACGCCGAGCAGGACGGCGACCGTGGCCGTCCAGCCGGCCAGGACGCGCGGGAGCTGGAAGCCCAAGGAGGCGAGGCGGTCGGCGCGGTAGAGGCGGAAGAGCTGCAGGACGTTGCCGCCGAGAACCAGACCCAGAAGGAGAGCGGTGACGGCGACCGCCGGGACCGACATGCCGGCGAAGCGCCACAGGATGGTAGCGATTCCGGAAAGGCCGATCGCGGCGAGGTCGGCGATGCGGACCATGCCTTCGGCCAGGGCGCGGGCGCCAGCACCCGAGAGCTGCCTTCCCCGGCCACCGGCCGCAGCGATCAACGGGAGTTCGGCACGCATGGTGTGTCGTCTCGTGGTTCGGTTCAGTTCGCGGGCATCGGGGCGATGCGACGGCGGATCCGGTTCGGGTCAGGCTGCTGCGCCAGCGAGCCCGCGCGCAGCGGCAGCGTTGGCGAGGAACCAGGCGTAAGTGCCGGCCAAGCCCTCGCGCAGGCCGATCCTCGGCCGCCAGCCGAGCGCAGCGAGCCGGCTCACGTCCAAGAGCTTCCGCGGCGTGCCGTCGGGCTTCGTGGGATCGAATACCAGCTCGCCCTGGTAGCCCACCACCGCGCGCACCAGCTCCGCCAGCTCACGGATCGTCACGTCCTCCCCGCAGCCGACGTTCACTGGCTCCGAACCCGACCAGCGCTCGAGCAGGAACACGCATGCATCCGCGAGATCGTCCACGTGCAGGAACTCGCGCCGCGGTGAGCCCGTCCCCCAGACCGCGACCGATGCCGCGCCTTCGCGCTTGGCTTCGTGCATCTTGCGCACCAGCGCCGGCACCACGTGGCTGGTCGCGAGATCGAAATTGTCGCCCGGCCCGTAGAGGTTGGTCGGCATGGCGGAAATGAACTCCGCCCCGTGCTGCTTGCGGTAGGCCTGGCACAGCTTGATCCCGGCGATCTTGGCCAGCGCGTACCATTCGTTCGTCGGCTCGAGCGGGCCGGTCAGGAGGTAGTCCTCCTTGATCGGCTGCGGGCTGTGCTTGGGGTAGATGCACGACGAGCCCAGAAACAGCAGCTTCTCCACCCCGACCCGGAACGCGCTCCGGATCAGGTTGAGCTCGATCAGCAGGTTCTGCTCGAGAAACTCCACCGGCCAGGTGTCGTTGGCCAGGATGCCGCCGACCTTGGCCGCGGCCACGATCACCACCTGCGGCCGCTGCGCCGCCATCCAGGCCTCGACATCGGCCTGGCGGGTCAGGTCGAGCTCGTCCCGGCTCGCGGTCACGAGCGCGACCGGCTCACGCGAGAGCCGGCGCAGCAGCGCCGCGCCGACCATGCCGCGATGCCCGGCGACGAACACCCGCTTGCCGGCGAGGTCGAACCGCTTCCCGTCAGCCATGCGCCCTACTCCGCCGCATGATTGACGAGCTGACCATGCGCCAGGTGCTCGCGCTGGATCTGCTCGAGGTCGGCCAGCACCATCTCGCGCACGAGCTCCTCGAAGCTGGTGGTGTGCTTCCAGCCGAGCTCGCGCTGCGCCTTGGAGGGGTCACCCAGGAGATGGTCGACCTCGAGCGGGCGGAAGTAGCGCGGGTCGATCTCGACCAGCAGTTTGCCGGTGCGGCGGTCGATCCCCTTCTCCTCCACGCCCCGGCCCTTCCAGACGATCTCGCGCCCCACTGCCGCGAAGGCGCGCTCGACGAACTCGCGGACGGAATGCGCCTCGCCGGTGGCCAGCACCCAGTCGTCGGGCCGATCGTGCTGCAGGATGCGCCACATGCCCTCGACATAGTCGCGGGCGTGGCCCCAGTCGCGAAGGCTGTCGAGGTTGCCCATGTAGAGCCGGTCCTGCAGCCCGAGCTCGATCGCGGCTACGGCGCGGGTGATTTTGCGGGTGACGAAGGTCTCGCCGCGCCGTGGGCTCTCGTGGTTGAACAGGATGCCGTTGGCAGCGAAGAGGCCGTAGCCGTCGCGGTAGTTGCGCGTGATCCAGTAGGCGTAGAGCTTGGCGGCGGCGTAAGGGCTCTGCGGCAGGAACGGGGTGGCCTCGTTCTGCGGCGGGCTGGCCTTGCCGTAGAGCTCCGAGGTGCTCGCCTGGTAGAAGCGGGTCCTGTGCTCGAGCTTGAGGATGCGGATGGCCTCCAACAGGCGGAGCGTGCCGAGGCCATCGGCGTTGGCGGTGTATTCGGGGGTGTCGAAACTGACCTTCACATGGCTCTGGGCGGCGAGGTTGTAGATCTCGTCGGGCTGGACCTCCTGGACGACACGGATCAGGTTGGTGGCGTCGGTGAGATCGCCGTAGTGGAGGTGGAAACGGGCGCCTGCGGTGTGCGGGTCGACGTAGAGGTGATCGATGCGCTGGGTGTTGAACTGGGAGGCGCGGCGCTTGAGGCCGTGGACCTCGTAGCCCTTGGCGAGCAGGAGCTCGGCGAGATAGGCCCCGTCCTGGCCCGTGATGCCGGTGATCAATGCGCGACGCGTCATCGCGGCGTTCCCCCTATTCATCGTTTCGCGCGCCGGCCCGCGGACCGGGTCCGTCGGCCGATGCCGGCCGGCGCTTTCTCCTGCAATCGGGACCCTTCGCCGTACCTGCCGCCGGCCGCGGGAGGCCATCCGGGGTGCCCGGCGGCGCCGGGCGGCGAGCGGGGCAGCGCAGGTCGATCATTGCTAGAAACGAATCATCATGACGTTCGCCCAAGGATATAACCAATCCGGAGCGATCAGGCGAGAGCGAAAAAACCCGCGAGCGATCTCTACCATCCCGTGAACACTTCCAGGACGAACAACTATCGGCTGTATAGCCTACCGGCGAGGATCGTGCGGGGTGCGAAAGGACGCAGCGGCGGGCCGCCTGCCGCGGCATTCGGGCACGGGTGTGGATGTCGCATGCGGACGAGCCGGGAGGAGAGGTGCGGCGCCGGATGCCCGACCGCCCGTGACAGGTGGCGCCGTTGGCCCGGCGCGCACGCGCTGGTAGAGGTGCGCCGGCCGGGCGGCGGTGCCCGGCCGCGGGAAACGTGACGTGCGGGTGAACGACGATGGCGCGTGGCGGACGGGCGGTGCCGGCGGTGGTGGCGGTGCTGCTGATGGTGCTGCTGGCGTGGGCGCCGGTGCCGCTCGGGAGCAACCGGCCGTGGGCGTGGTCGCTGCTGGCGGCGTGGGCGGGGGTGCTGCTCCTGCTGTGGGCGGTGGGGGTGGCGCTCGCGCCGCCATCGCGCTGGCGGGCGGCGGGGCCGGTGGCGCTGGCGGGGCTGATGACCGTGCCGGTGTGGGCGTGGGCGGCGCTGCAGAACCTGCCGGCGGCGGGCGGCCCGTGGGCGGCGCTCGCGGGGTGGACGGGGCTCCGGCCCGAGCCGGCGCCGATCTGGGCGGTGGCCGCGGACGTGGCCGCAGGCACGGCGCCGGCGGTCGGGCTCGAGACGGCGGGCGGGATGGCGGCGCTGATGCGGCTCCTGGCTTATGGGGCGGTGTTCGTGCTGGCCTGGGGGCTCGGGCAGGAAGGGACGCGGGCGCGGCGGATCTTGTGGACCGTGCTCGGGGCGACGACGGCGTGCGCGCTTTATGGGCTCGTCGATCACTTCGCGGGCTGGGAGACGATCCTGGGCTCGCCGAAGACGGCTTACGTGGGCGACGTGACGGGAACGTTCGTCAACCGGAACAGCTTCGCGACCTACGCCAATCTCGGGATCGTGGTGGGGCTCGCGCTGCTGGCGGAGCCGTTCTTGGGCGCGCGGGTCGGGGACGATCTCCGGCGGATCGCGGTCGGGGCGGTGGAGCGGCTCATGGGGTGGCGGAGCCTTCTGGTGGTGGCGCTGAGCGTGCTCGTGACGGCGTCCTTGCAGAGCCATTCGCGGGGCGGGCTTTTGAGCCTCGCCGTGGCGGTGCCGGTGGTGCTGCTGCTCGTGTTCCTGGTGACGCGGCCGCGGCTGCCGGTGGCGGTCGCGGTGGTGGCGGCGACGGCGCTCGCGGGCTGGGGTGTGGTGCAGGTGAGCGGCGAGACGACGCTGCAGCGGCTGGAGCGGATCGAGGGCGAGGCCGATACCGAGGCGGGGAGCCGGATGACGTTCTGGCAGGTGTCGCTCGACATGGTGCGGGAGCGACCGTGGACGGGCCACGGCTACGGCAGCTACGAGGCGGCGCTGGCGCAGCGGCGGGACGAGCGGTTCGGGCCGGTCGTGGACAAGGCGCACAATACCTACATCGAGCATCTCGTCGAGCTCGGGGTGCCGGCGACGCTGGCCTTGTACGCGGGGCCGGTGCTGCTGTTTTCTTACGCGCTCAGGGGCGTGTTCGTGCGGCGGCGGGAGCAGGTGTTCGCGCTCGTGGTGGTGGGGGCGACGGTGCTGGTGGCGCTGCACGCGCTCGTGGATTTCAGCCTGCAGATCCCGGCGGTGGCGGTGACGTACGCGGCGCTCTTGGGCATCGGGGTGGCGCAGGCGGCGCCGTCAGGGCGGCGGGGCAGGGCGTCGGCTCTGGTTCAGGACGTCAGGGCCGAGCGGATGTCCGTGTGGGGGAAATCGTCGCCTTTGAAGAGGAGCGGCTCGCCGGATGATTTCGCGAGGGCGTAGGCGAAGCAGTCGCCGAAGTTCAGCTTAGCCGGGTGGCCGCTGCCCCTGCCGAAATCCCGGAACGCCTCGCGCGCGATACGAGCCTGCTCGACCGTGACCGGCTCGATGACCAACCTGGCCTTGGCGACGAACTCGTCGAAGCGGCGGCTGGCGATAGGGCTGCGGGCGCCGTCGATCACCATCGCCACCTCGAGCCAGTTGGCGGCCGAGATGCGCCGGCTGCGGTGGCGCTGGAGGGCGCGCAGATAGGCTTCCGCATCCGCCTCCTTGCGGAGGATGGCGATCAGGGCGGAGGAGTCGACGATCACCGCGGCAGCCCGTGCTCGTCGTAGAGAAGCTCGTCGACCGTGGCGGAACGGTAGGGCTCGGGCAGGTGCGCTGCGACGTCGTCGGCGATGGCGAGGAGATCGGCGTACCAGGTCTCGCCCTCGTCGCTGCTGGCGCGCACCTGCTCCAGGCGGAGCCGGATCGCCTCGGTCACGGCCTCGCGCATGCTCTTGCCGGTCGCTCGGGCAAGCTCGCGCGCCAGGCGGTGCGTTTCCGGATCCTTCAGGTTGAGGGCCATCTTCCACCTGCATGGCTCATGCATCCACCCTTCTACCCGCGGGGAGCGGATGGCTCAAGCGAGGGACCCCTGCCTGGCGCAGGGCGGGTCAGCCGGCGGCGGGCGGGGCGGGGTACCAGTCGTCGCGGAGGATGCCGTCGAGCGACCAGGGGCAGGTCTCGGGGAGGAGGCGGGCGGCCTCGGGCGCGCCTTCGTTCTCGAGATCCTTGGCTGCAGCCTTGCGCGTCTGGGCATAGAGGCGGTCGAGCTCGCCCAGCAGCGCGTTGCGCAACGTCCGGGTCAGATCGCCGCTCAGCTCCGTGCGGGCGTCGATGATCGATCTTTCCCAACCGCCGCGAGGCTGCTGCGCCGGGGAGAAGGCGAGCTTCAGGAAATGCTCGAGGATGCAGCGGACCTGGCTGCGCACGGCGCGGCGCAGGGCGTTCCCCAAGTCGTCGATCTCCCCGGCAACGTGGTCCAGGTCGAGGTCGGCGTCGAGGCGGAGCCCCTCGAGGCGGCGCAGCGCCTCGGCCTGGTGGCGCGCCCAGGCGTAGAAGCCGGTCTCGTAGAGGTCTTGGGCAGCCTGGTCCATACGGGCGAGCCTACTCCGCGGCGGCGGGCACCTCCAGGGGCTCGAGGCGGGCGGCGCAGAACTTGAACTCGGGGATCTTGCCGTAAGGATCGAGCTGGGGGTTGGTGAGGACGTTGGCGGCGGCCTCGACGAAGCAGAACGGGATGAAGAGGACGCCTTCGGGGACGGAATTGTCCTGCCGCGCCATGAGCTCGATCACGCCGCGGCGGGTGGATACCCGCACCCGGTCGCCGGCCTTCAGGCCCAGGCGGCGGAGATCCTTGGAATTGACGGTGACGAAGGCCTCGGGCTCGAGCGCATCCAGGCTCGCGGCACGGCGGGTCATCGCCCCGGTATGCCAGTGCTCGAGCGTGCGGCCGGTGGTGAGAATCCAGGGGAAGTCGGCGTCGGGCTGCTCGGCCGGGGGGACGATATCGGCGGGAACGAGCTTCGCCCGGCCGTCCGGGGTGGGGAAGACACCGTCCGTGAAGACGACACCCTGGCCCGGCTGGTCGGGAGCCGGGCACGGGTAGGTGACGGCGGATTCGCGCATGAGCCGCTCCCAGGTGATGTTGGCGAGCGACGGCATGGCGAGCGTCATCTCGGCGAAGACGTCGGCGGGGCCGGTATAGTGCCAAGGAAGGCCGATGCGGCGCGCGATCTCCTGGATGATCCACCAGTCGGGCCTTGCGTCGCCCGGCAGCGGCAGGGCCTTGCGGCCCATCTGGACCTGGCGGTTGGTGTTGGTGACGGTGCCGTCCTTCTCGGGCCAGGCCGAGGCCGGCAGCACGACGTCGGCGTACATCGCGGTCTCGGTGAGGAAGATGTCCTGGACGACGAGGTGCTCGAGCTCGGCCAGGGCCTCACGCGCATGGCTGGCGTCGGGGTCGGACATGGCGGGGTTCTCCCCCATGATGTACATGCCCTTGATCTTCCCGGCGTGGATGGCGTCGATGATCTCGACCACGGTGAGGCCGGGCTCGGGATCGAGCTGCGTACCCCACAGGCTCTCGAGCATGGCGCGGTAGTTCGGGTCCTTCACCGAATGGTAGTCGGGGAAGACCATCGGGATCAGGCCGGCATCGGACGCACCCTGGACGTTGTTCTGGCCGCGCAGGGGGTGGAGGCCGGTGCCGGGGCGGCCGACATGGCCGCACATCATGACGAGCGAGATCAGGCAGCGGGCATTGTCGGTGCCGTGGACGTGCTGGCTCACCCCCATGCCCCAGAACACCATGGCGCGCTCGGCGCGGGCGAACAGGCGGGCGACCTCGCGGAGCGTGGCGGCGGGGATGCCGCAGACGGGCTCCATCGCCTCGGGGGTGAAGGATGCCAGGTGCGCCTCGAGCTGCTCGAAGCCGTCGGTGTGGGCCTGGACGTACTGGGTGTCGTAGAGGCCTTCCGCGACGATCACGTGCATGATCGCGTTCAGCATCGCGACGTCGGTGCCGGGCTTGAACTGGAGGTAGTGCGAGGCGTAACGGGCGAGGCCGTTCTGCTTCCTCGGGTCCATGACGACGAGCTTGGTGCCGCGCTTCGCCGCCTGCTTGAAGTAGGTGGCGGCGACCGGGTGGTTCACCGTCGGGTTGGCGCCGATGACGATGACGACGTCGGCGTTCAGCGCCTCGTTGAACGGGGCGGTGACGGCACCGGTGCCGATGCCTTCCATCAGCGCCGCCACCGAGGAGGCGTGGCACAGGCGCGTGCAGTGGTCGACATTGTTGCTGCCGAAGCCCGTCCTGACCAGCTTCTGGAAGAGGTAGGCCTCCTCGTTCGAGCACTTGGCCGAGCCGAAGCCGGCGAGCGCCCGGCGGCCGTCGCGATCGCGGATCTCCCTGAGGCCCCTGGCGGCGAGATCGAGCGCCTCCTCCCAGGTGGCCTCGCGGAAGTGGGTCCAGGGGTTCCTAGGGTCGATGGCGGTGACGGCGTCGGTCTTGGGCGCCCCCTCCTTACGGATGAGAGGCCTGGTCAGGCGCTGGGGGCTCCTGACATAGTCGAAGCCGAAGCGGCCCTTGACGCAGAGGCGGTTCTCGTTGGCGGGGCCGTTGCGGCCGGAGACGAAGGCGATCTCGTCGTTCCGGACGTGGTAGGTGATCTGGCAGCCCACGCCGCAATAGGGGCAGACGCTGTCGACCGTGCGGTCGGCGGCGCGGCTGCCGCGGCCGGTGGTGCTGTCGACGATCGAGGCCGGCATGAGCGCGCCGGTCGGGCAGGCCTGGACGCATTCGCCGCAGCCGACGCAGGTGGAGTGGCCCATGGGGTCGGCCTGGTCGAACACCGGCAGCTCGTGATGGCCGCGCCAGGCCATGCCGATCACGTCGTTGACCTGGACCTCGCGGCAGGCACGGACACAGAGCGTGCACTGGATGCAGGCGTCGAGCTGCACCGCCATGGCCGGGTGCGAGAAGTCGGGAGCGGGCCGGTGGCGGGCGGGGAAGCGGCTCTCGCTGACGCCGACCCGCTCGGCCCACTGCCAGAAGCGGCTGGTCTGGTCGTGGGCGTCAGCCTTGGGGGGCTGGTCGGCGACGAGGAGCTCCATCACCATGCGGCGCGCGGTGGTGGCGCGCTCGCTCGCGGTCGTCACCTTCATGCCGGGGGTGGGCTTCCTGATGCAGGAGGCGGCCAGCACCCGCTCGCCCTCGATCTCGACCATGCAGGCGCGGCAGTTGCCGTCGGCCCGGTAGCCGGGCTGCGGCAGCCAGCACAAGTGCGGGATGTCGATGCCCTCGCGCTTCGCGACCTGCCAGATGCTCTCGTCGGGGGCAGCCTCGACCTCGCGGCCGTCGAGCGTGAAACGGATGGTCTCGGTCATGGGTCAGGCCTCCAGGGGCGGGAGCGCGAGGTCGAGGAGCTTGGCGCTGGCGGGGTCGAAGGGGTTGACGAACATGACGCCGTCGAGGTCGCGGCCGTCGTGCACGTGCTCGCTCAGGATCAGCCGGCAGCCGGCACGGCGTGCCGTGGCCCACAGCATGGCGTCCCAGAACGAGAGCTGGTGTCGGGTCACGGCCCACATCGCACGCTCGAGATCCTCGGGCGCCGCCGCCTCGACCGGCAGGTTCCGACGGAGCGCCTCGACCTCGGATCGGGCGCGCTCGGGCGGAAGGCGCCGTTCACGTACCAGGGCGTGGAAGCACTCGGCGAGGCTCTGCAGGGTCTGCACGCAGTCGCCTGCGATCGCGCGCGCGACGATGGCCCGCGCGGAGCCGTGCCGGTCGTCGTCGGCCTGCAGCGCGTAGACGAGGATGTCGGCGTCGAGCGTCACGCGCACCACCGGTCAGTCCCGCTCGTAGAGCTCGTCACGGGTCCAGTCGGCCACGACGCCGCCGGTCAGCGGCTCGCGCTCCAACCAAGCCAAGGCCGCCTCCCGCCGCCTTGTGCGCTCCACTTCCGCCTCGGTCGGGCTCGCCGGCACCAGCTTGGCCACGGGCACGCCGCGGCGCGTGATCGTCACCTCCTCGCCGCTGGCGGCAGCCTCGAGGAGCTTGGAGAATTGCTGGTTCGCCTCGCGGGCGGTGATCGTGCGCATGAATGGGCCGCTACGTAGTGACGTCACTACAATCTGGGCAGCCTCGAGTTCCGTCTCAAGCGGCGAACTCCTCGGGAAAGTATTTCATCAGGCACTTGAGCGGGTTGCTCGCCGCCTGGCCCAGGCCGCAGATCGAGGCGTCGGTCATGGCGCGGGAGAGCTCGGCGAGAAGCGCCGTGTCCCAGACCGGCTGCTGCATGAGCTTCACCGCCTTCTCGGTGCCGACCCGGCAGGGCGTGCACTGGCCGCAGGATTCGTCCTCGAAGAAGCGCATCAGGTTGCGGACGACTTCCTTGAGGTCGTCCTTGTCGGAGAGGACGACGACGGCATGGGAGCCCACGAAGCAGCCCAAGTGCTCGAGCTTGCCGAAATCGAGCGGGATGTCGGCCATCGATGCCGGCAGGATCCCGCCCGAAGCGCCCCCGGGGAGATAGGCACGGAAGCGGTGGCCGGGGGCCATGCCGCCGCAGAACTCGTCGATCAGCTCGCGCACGGTGATGCCGGCCGGGGCGAGCTTGACGCCGGGGTCCATGACCCGGCCCGAGACGGAGTAGGAGCGCAGGCCCTTGCTGCCGTGGCGGCCCTGCTGCGCGAACCAGGCCGGGCCCTTCTCGACGATGTCGCGCACCCAGAACAGGGTCTCGACATTGTTGACGAGGGTCGGCCGGCCGAACAGGCCGACCTGCGCGACGTAGGGCGGACGATGCCGGGGCAGGCCGCGCTTGCCCTCGATGCTCTCGATCATCGCCGATTCTTCGCCACAGATATAGGCCCCTGCCCCGCGGCGCAGCTCGAGATAGCCGGGGCGGACCAGCCCTTCGGCCTCGATGCGGGCGATCGCCCCAAGCAGGATCTCGCGGATCGCGGGGTACTCGTCGCGGAGATAGATGTAGACCCGCTCGGCCTCGATCGAGTGCGCGGCGCACAACGCACCCTCGAGGAAGCGGTGCGGGTCGCGGCGCAGATAATAGCGGTCCTTGAAGGTGCCGGGCTCGCCCTCGTCGGCATTCACGCACATGTAGCGCGGCGCGGGCTGGCTGCGGACGATCTCCCACTTGCGCCCCGTGGGAAAGCCGGCACCTCCCAAGCCGCGCAGGCCCGAATCGTTGAGCGCGTCGAGCAGGCGCACGCTCGGGCCGGCATGGAAGGTATGCGGGTCGAGGCCGGCGAGGCGGCGATAGAGCTGGTAGCCGCCGTGCGCGACATAGTCCTCGAAACCGATGGGCTCGGGCAGGACGGGGTCGTACGCGCCCGCGGCGACCACCTCCTTCACGAGCTCGGCCGTGGCGGGCTCGACGCGGCGCTTGCCGACCATGACGGCGGGCGCGTGGCTGCAGGCCCCCATGCAGGGGGCGGCGACGACGCGCACGCGCGCGGGATCGAGGCCGGCCTCGAGCTCGGCCAGAAGCTTCTGCGCGCCGAACATGGCGCAGGTGAGGCTGTCGCAGACCCGGACGGTGACGGGCGGCGGCGGAGTCTCGCCTTCCTTCACCACGTCGAAGTGGTGATAGAAGGTCGCGACCTCGAACGCCTCGGCCTGGGGCAGGCGCAGCTCCTCGGCGAGTGCGGCGAGATGCTGCGCCGAGATGTGGCCCCAGCGGTCCTGGATCAGGTGGAGAAACTCGATCAGGAGATCGCGCCGCCGCGGGCGGTCGCCCAGAAGCGCGCGAATCTCGCTCAGGGCCTCGGGGTCGACCTGACGGCCGCGCGGTGTGGTCCGGCCGCGCTTCTCACCCTTGCCGGGATGCAGCGGCCGCCCTTGCGGCCGCGATTGCTCGGTGACAGCGGCCATCCGCTCGCACGCGCCTCCCTCGCTCCTGCGTCGGCAGGGATTTAGGAGGCGATGAGATCACAAGGCAAATCCGTTTTCCAGATGATCCGATAGGATGCGGCGATCATGCCCCGACCATCTGGGCGATCGTCTGCGCCGCCGCCCAGAGCGCTGCCACCACGGGCGGGATCGGATCGCGCTCGGCGACGACGAGGCCCACCGTGTGCACCACCTCCGGCGCCTCCAGCCGCAGCGACACGAGCCCTTCCTCCGCGGCGAGCCTGGGCAGGAAGTGTTCCGGCACGATGGCGGCGAGGCCCGCCTCGCGGACGTGGCTCACGAGCGCCACCATGGAATCGGTCTCGACCACGGGCGAGGGCCGCGCGCCGGCCCTGGCGAAGGCGGCATCGATGATGCGCCGGTTCTGCATCTCGGGCACCAGCAGACAGAGCCGCTGTCCGGCCGCTTCCGCCCAGCCGATGCCGGAGCGCCCGTCGAGCCCCTGCCCTCTCCTCACGAGAAGCACGTAGCGCTCGCGGTAGAGCGGCAGGGCGCGCACGCGGGTCAGAGGCTCGTTGTCGAGATAGGTGACGCCGGCGTGGAGCTCGAAGCTGTCGAGCCCGCGCTGGATCTCGATCGAGCTCATCGAGAGGAGCTTCAGCCCGATGCCCGGCTGACGCGCGAGGAGCGCGGTCGTGAGGTCGGCCACCATGGTCAGCGCCGAGGGGATCACGCCGATCGCGACCCGGCCCTTGAGGCTGCGGCGCGCCTCGATCAGCTCCTGCTCGAGCGCGTCGCAGTCGGCGAGGATGCGCTGCGCCCAGGCCAGCACGCGCTCGCCTTCGGGTGTCAGGCCCTTGAAGCGGTTGCCGCGCTCGACCACCGGCACGCCGAGCTCGTCCTCGAGGTTGCGCAGCCCCGCCGAGAGCGTGGGCTGGGCCACGCCGCAGGCCTCGGCGGCGCGGGCGAAGTGCCGCTCGCGGGCGAGTGCTACGAGGTAGCGGAGCTGACGGATATCCATGGCTGGCTTCGTCCTTGCCGGCGAACGGCCGGCACCTTACTCTCCCTGCCGGAGTAAGGACAGACCGTCAGCGGCAAGGAAGATGCCATGGCCACGGCGACCATGACGAGCAAGGGCCAGCTCACCGTGCCCAAGGAGATCCGCGACCAGCTCGGCCTCAAGCCCGGCGACAAGGTCGAGCTGGTGCCGAGCGGCGACGATCGGGTCGTCATGCGCAAGCGCCGGACGATCGAGCTCAAGGAGCTGTTCGGGATCCTGCCGGCAGGGACCGTCCCGCTGACATTGGAAGGGATCGACGATGCGATCGCCGAGGAGATCCTCGAGAAGGACCGGCGCTCCCGCGAATGATCGGGCTCGGTACCAACGTCCTCCTGCGGGCGTTCACGGACGAGAGCGACCCGCATGCGCCGCGAGCGCGGCGGCTTTTGGAGCAATTGGCCGAAAGCGGGGAAACGGTTCATGTGAACCATATCGTGCTGTGCGAGTTCGCCTGGGTGCTGCAACGCTCGAAGCGGCTCTCGCGCGCCAAGGTCGCCGAGCTCATCGAGCTTCTGCTTTGTGCCCGCGCCCTGCACATCCACGAGCAGGATGCGGTCGAAGAGGCCTTGAGGACCTATAGAGCCAGTCGCACGGATTTTCCCGACTGTCTCATCGGCGTGCTCAACCGCCGCGCCGGCTGCGCCACCACCTACAGCTTCGACCGACGCGCCGCCGAGACGGCGGATTTCAGCCCGGTGCCCTGAGCCGGGCGCGGCCGCTTTCGACCTTGGCACGGCTGGCGGGCCGGCCCAGATATGCTAGGCAGAAGAGCCGGCCGCGCGCCGATCGCGTCGCGACCCCGAGGGAGGCTCGAGCATCGTGACACCGACGGGAACGGGTGCCGCCCGCTGCGGTAGCGGCCGATGATCACGCTCCACCAGCTCCGGATCTTCTGGGCGGTCGCGCACAGCGAATCGCTCACCCGCGTGGCGAAGCAGCTCGGCGTGACCCAGCCCTCCCTCTCGCAGCAGCTCGCCAAGCTCGAGAGCGCCGTCGGCGGCCGGCTGTTCGACCGCGTCAACAACCAGCTCGTGCTCACCGATGCCGGCCGCTTTCTCCTGCGCAAGGCCGAGATCATCCTGGCCGAGATGGACGAGGCCGAGGCCGGGCTCGCCGAGTTCAGGATGGGGCGGCGGGCCCGGATCTCCCTGGGTGCTCTGTCCTCGCTCGCCCGGACCATCGTGCCGGGCGCTTTCGCGCGCGCGCTCCAGGAATTTCCGGAGCTCGAGCTCGACGTGCACGAGCTGGCGCCGGCCGAGGCGCTCGAGCAGCTCTACGGCCGCAACCTGCAGATCGCCCTGCTCTCCGCGATGTCGCTGGCCGCGAACCGGATCTCGTTCAGCCGGGTGGACGTGGCTCGGGACCCTTACGTGCTCGCCACCCCGAAAGGCCTCGATCTCGGCTGCGTCGGCGAGCCCGACTGGGACTTGACCCCGGCGCAGCGCCGTCTGCTCAACCGCACGATCGCGTTCAACTTCGGCAACCTGCACAACCAGCGGGTCGAGGAGTGGTATCGGCGGGTCCTGCCGCGGCACGAGGTGGTGGCGCAGTGCCGGACCTACGAATCCGCGCTCGCCATGGTCGAGGCAGGGCTGGGCGTGGCGCTCGTGCCGCAGCTCTGCGCCCATCTCGGCGGCCGCATGCTCTACGACGTCGATCTCTACGCCGTGCCGGAGCTGGAGCGGCCGATCGTGGCGCTGGTGCCGCCACAGTACCGCCACGCCCAGCCCTTCGCCACGTTCCTGCGCGCGCTGCAGGAAGCGGGCGCGGCCCTGAAGTCGCCGCCGGTCGGGCCGACGCCGCCCTTCCTGGCCAGAGCGGGCACCGGAGCGGAGCCGGCGGCGCGGTCGCTCGCGAGCTGAAGCGCGCAGCGGCGCCCTACAGAAGACATGAAATACGGAAAAGTGCTTGGACGTGTAAGCGCATCTCCGTAGAAGCGCGCTCGTGCTCGCCGATCGATTGTGACAGGTGTTACAGCCCTGGCACGCATCGGAAACGTGCCCCGGCGAGGATACCCTCGTCTCGATACTGGAGATGAGGCAGTCATGAGCACGAACGAGCGTACCAGGTTCCGGCCGAGCCGGTCGCTCGCGACCGTGAGCGACGAGGGTGGGGTCAGGGTCGTGGCGGTGATGTTCGCGGACCTCTCGGGGTTCACGGCGGTCGCCGAGAAGCTGACCCCGCCGGCGCTCGCGACGTGGCTGGGCCGGTATCTCGACGCGATCGCCGAGCCGGTGCTCCGGCACGGCGGCACGATCGAGCAGGTCATGGGCGACGGCGTGCTCGCGATCTTCGCCCCAGCTATGGGCCCGGCATCCGCCGCTGCCACGGACCACCCTCGTGCCGCCGCATCCTGCGCCCTCGAGGTGGCAATGGCGGTCGCCGTCCTGAACCGCCGGCTTCTTTCCGAAGGCTGGCCCATCGTCGGCGTGCGGATCGGGCTTCATGTCGGCCCCGTGGTGACGGCCCGGCTCAGCGCCGGCCGGCTGGGCCTCGGCACGCTCGCCGGCGATGCGATCAACACGGCGGCGCGGCTGCAGCAGCAGGCCCGGGGCGCAGGGCGCGACACGGATACCGAGACGCGCATCGTCGTCTCGGATGGCTTCCGTGCAGCCATGGGCGAGGGTTGGGCGGTGCAACGGCTGGGCACCATGACGCTGCGGGGCAAGCGGCAGCGGATCACGGCCTGGCAGCTCCTTGCAGAGGTGGAGCCGGTAGCCTTGGCAGCATGAGACGTTCGGGAGGCCGCCGTCGGCCGCGGGAGACGGCCGGATCGTCAACCGTCGTCGGCGAAGGCGGCATCGAGCTCGAGGTAGAGCGCCGCCTCCTCCTCGACGTAGCGCGGCGAGAAATGGAACGGCACGACCCGCTTGGCGCCGGCGAGCCGCGCGATCGTGCCGGCCTGCCTCGCGGTGAGGTGCCGCCGGGCTGCGGCCCGCTCCCGCTCGCGGTCGAGGAAGGTCGCCTCGATGAACAGGATCTCGGCCTCGCGCGCGAGGGCGACGATGGCGGCGACGTTGGCTTCGGTATAGGCGACGTCGGTGACGTAGGCGATGCGGTCGCCTCGGACCACGTCGAGGAGCATCCGCTTGAGCTCGCCGAGGGCGAGCTCCCGCTCGACACGCCGGCCGCCCCGGCTCCACCACGCGATCACCGGCGTGTCCTCCGGCGCTTCGGCCAGCACCAGCGCCTTCAGCTCACGCAGCCAGGGCCCCTTCTCGAGCCCGAGCTCGATCAGGCGGTTCTTGTAGACGTTGACGTGCCACTTTTCCTCGAGCGCGAAGCCGAGGCAGGGAATGCCGTGGTCGAGGATCGCGGCATGGGCCCGTAAGTTGCCCTCCTCGAACAGGACGCCGTCCGGAAACGCGATCTCCGTCTCCTCGCTGCGGGCGAAGCCGTCGCGCAGACGGAACACGGCGCGCCGTCCCTTCCCCTCCGGATGCAGCTCGGCCACCACGAACGAGAGCTCGTTCTCGTAGCCCTGAATCAAGTTCCAGGTATAGGCGCTGAGCTTGTGCTCGACATGCTCGATCAGCTCGGGCGGGCCGAACAGGCGCAGCTCCATGTCCCGCCCGAGGCATAAGCGCAGGAGGCGATCGAAGCCGCAGAAATGGTCCATGTGGGTATGCGAGACGAAAATGTCGCGCACCCTCAGCGCCTCCCGCACGGAAAGCGCCCCGAGATCGCCCAGATCGAACAGGAAGGCGCGCCGGCCGTGCAGGAGATCGACGAAGACACCGGGGTCCTCGAACGGGCCGTTGATCGGACGGGCGAGAAGGCTGCTGCGCATGCGCCGGGTCCAGGCAAGGAAAGCTGCTCGCTCGCGCCTGCCTGAACGAGGGTCTCGGCGGGGTCAATCCCCCGCTGTATCTGGAAATGCGTCTCCACGGAAATCCGGAAACACAGAATGACGCTTCAACGGGAATACGGGTCCGCCGGAAGGAACGGACCCTTGCGGCGCCGCAGCATAAGCATCGGCCTATGGCTGCGAAAACTGGCCGGTGCCGGATGCCGATGTCAGATCCAAAGCACGGGCGTTCGTGCCCGGCAGTCCTCCACTCATCAGGGAGAGAGATCATGGACAAGAAGGTGTGGCAGGCCCCGAAGGTCGAGACGACCCCGGTGAGCATGGAAGTGACGATGTACCTGCCGGCGCAGGCCTGAGCAGCATCATCGGAGCGCGCCGTCGGCGGGAACCCGGTCATGCAGATGCGTGTGCTCGGCGCCGCCGCCGGCGGCGGCTTTCCGCAGTGGAACGCGAACAGCGAGGCCTGCCGGCGCGCCCGCGCCGGTGATCCGGCGGCACGGCCCGCCACCCAGGCCTCGGTCGCCGTATCGGCCGACGGCGAGTGTTGGGTGCTCGTCAACGCCTCGCCCGATCTCCGCCAGCAGATCGAAGTCACTCCTGCTCTGCAGCCCAAGACCGGCCTTCGCTCCTCGCCCATCGCCGCAGTCGTCCTGACCAACGGCGACGTCGATGCGATCGCGGGCCTCCTCCATCTGCGCGAGGGTACGCCTTTCGCGCTCTATGCCCATGCCCGCGTTCATCGTGTACTGGACCGCAACCCGATCTTCGAGGTCGTCGACCGGACGATCGTGCCGAGACGCGAGCTCGTGCCGGAGACCGCGACCACGCTCGAGGCCGCGGATGGCAGGCCGCTCGGGCTCACGGTCCTGCCGTTCCTCGCCCCCGGCAAGCTGCCGCTCTATCTCGAGCGCGAGGCCGGGAGCGTCCTCGATACCGCGGCGCTCGAGGGCGACACGCTCGGGCTCGAGATCGAGGCGGACGGCCGGCGCGTGGTCTACCTCGCGAACTGCGCCCGGCTCACGGAGCCGCTGCTCGGGCGGATCGCCGGCGCCGACGTTCTCTTCCTCGACGGCACGCTCTGGTGCGACGACGAGATGATCCTGCAGGGTGTCGGCCGTAAGACCGGGCAGCGTATGGGCCACATCAGCATGAGCGGGCCCGAGGGTGCGATCGCCCGGCTGCGCCCGGTGCCAGTCGACCGGCGGATCTTCCTTCACATCAACAACACCAACCCGGCGCTCCTCGCCGACAGCCCCGAGCGGATGGAGCTCGAGCGGGCCGGCTGGGAGGTCGCCTTCGACGGCATGGAGCTGAGTCTTTGACCTACGCCCGCTACCAGACACTCGAGAACGCGGACCAGCTCGAGGCGGCGCTCCGCGAGGTGGGCGCCGAGCGCTACCACATCCTGCACCCGTTCCACCGCCTCCTGCACACGGGCAGGCTGACCCGCGGCCAGGTGCAGGCCTGGGCGCTGAACCGCTACTACTACCAGAGCCGCATCCCGATGAAGGACGCAGCGCTGATGTCGCGCTGCGCGGACCGCGAGCTCAGGCGGGAGTGGCTCGTGCGCATCCTCGACCATGACGGGTTCGGCGAGCAGGAAGGCGGCATCGCGCGCTGGCTCCGCCTGTGCCAGGGCTTGGGCCTCGATCCCGACTATGTCCGCTCGGAAGAGGGCATCCTGCCCGCGACCAGGTTCGCGGTCGACGCCTATGTCCGCTTCGTCCGCGAGCAGACCCTGCTCGAGGCGGTCGCCTCCTCGCTCACCGAGCTGTTCGCGCCCAAGATCCACGAGGAGCGGATTCCGGGCCTCCTCCAGAACTACGACTTCGTCAGCGAGGAGATGGTGGCCTATTTCCGCCGCCGCCTCGACCAGGCGCCGCGCGATGCCGGCTTCGCCCTGGCTTACGTGCGTGAGCACGCCGACACGGCCGAGAAGCGCTTTGCGGTCGTAAAAGCGTTGATCTTCAAATGCGACGTTCTGTGGGCACAGCTCGATGCGCTGCACCATGCCTACGTGCTGGGCGGCGGCATCCCGAAGGGTGCCTTCGTTCCGGCCGATCTGCCGGCGCAGGAGGCAGCATGAGCCTCGCCGCTCTCGCCGAGACCGACACGGTCGGGCTGCCGCCCTGGGTCCGGCTGCGCTTCGATCGCGTGCGCGACCGCTGGGTGCTGCTCGCACCCGAGCGGGTCCTGTTCCCCTGCCCCACCTCGGTGCTGATCCTGGAGCGCCTCGGCGACCGCCGGCGGCTCGGCGAGGTGATCGACGCGCTCGCCGAGGAGTTCTCCGCACCGCGCGCGACGATCAGCGCCGACGTGCGGCGCATGCTGCAGGATCTGGCCGATCAGGGGTTCCTCTCGGTCGAGGCACGGGAGACGATGCATGGCTGACGCCGGGCTGCCTTTGGGGCGGCGCGATCCCTGGACCGAGCCGCCGATGGGGCTTCTCGCGGAGCTCACCCACCGCTGTCCCCTGCAATGTCCCTACTGCTCGAACCCGCTCGAGCTCGAGCGGGCGAGCGACGAGCTCTCGACCGCCGAATGGTGCCGGGTCCTGGACGAGGCCGAGGCCTTGGGCGTCCTCCAGGTCCATCTTTCGGGCGGCGAGCCGACGGCACGGCAGGATCTCGAGGCGATCGTGGCCCATGCCCGCGGCCTCGGGCTTTACACCAACCTGATCACCGCCGGCGTCCTGCTCGACGAGCGCCGCCTGCAAGCACTGCGCGAGGCGGGGCTCGACCACGTCCAGCTCAGCTTCCAGGGTGCGAAGCCGGAGACCTCCGATCGCATCGGCGGCTATCGCGGCGGTCACGCGAAGAAGGTCGCCGTCGGGCGCGCAGTCCGTGCTGTCGGCCTGCCGCTCACGGTGAACGCCGTGGTGCACCGGCAGAATCTCGACGAGCTCGAAGACATGATCGGGCTCGCTCTCGAGCTCGGTGCGCACCGGATCGAGGTCGCGCACGTGCAGTATTACGGCTGGGCGCTCCTCAATCGGGCGGCGCTCATGCCCACGCGCGAGCAGCTCGAGGCCGCGACCGCCATCGTCGAGCGCGCCCGCCGCGAGCTGCGTGGCCGACTCGTGATCGACTACGTCATCCCGGACTACTGGGCGAAGCGCCCCAAGCCCTGCATGGGCGGCTGGGGCTCGAACGTGCTCAACGTGACGCCGCAGGGCAAGGTGATGCCCTGCCACGCGGCAGCGTCGATTCCCGGTCTCACCTTCGCCTCGGTCCGCGAACATCCCTTGCGCTGGATCTGGCAGGAGAGCCCCGCTTTTCAGGTTTTCCGTGGCACCGACTGGCTGCCGGAGCCCTGCCGCTCCTGCGAGCGCAAGGAGATCGACTTCGGCGGCTGCCGCTGCCAGGCTCTGGCGCTGACCGGCGATCCGACGGCGACCGACCCGGCGTGCGAGCTCTCGCCGTTCCATCGCGCCCTGTTCGAGGTGGCGAGCGCCGAATCGACCGCCCCTCCCCCACCGTTCGTCTATCGCCGCCCCATGCGCGAGGCGCCCGCCCTCGGGCCGGTGCGGCTGCAGGCCTGACGCCTCGGCGGTTTTCTGGAAGCACGGCATTACAGAAAGCCGGAAACAAGGCCGGAAGACCCGAACGGCTCGGGCATGCGCCGCCCCTCCCCCGCTCCGATCTCCGGCCGTAGCACCGGTCCGGTCCGGAAGCGGCAGGCAGGTCAGACGCGGCGCATCATCGCGACCGCAGCCGCGACCAGGGCGGCGTTCGCTGCTGCGGTCGTGCCGTCCGGCAGCGTGGCCCCGTCCTCGAGCCCGACACGGGCGGAGAAGCCTTGCCGCGCGGCGCGCGCCACGAACGGCCAGACCGTCGCATCGAAGCCGTGCAGCAGCACGGGCTTCCTGATGCCGGCGCGCGCCAGCACCGCCAGGATGGCATCGGCCGATGCCATCGCCGCGTCGAGCGCCTGCTCCTCGATCTCGACCAGGATGCGGAGCGCCAGCGGTGCCAGCCCGAGCCGCACCAGGCGCTCGGCATCGGCCGCGCTCGCCAGGCCCGCCTCCACGCCGATGCCGCGGCGGTGCAGCCGCTCGACGACCGCCGGCGCTCCGGCCTCGCCGAGATTGACCGAGGCATGGTCCGGCAGCAGGCGCCAGCCGTCGATCATGGCGAGGCGGCGATCGTCGTCCTGCTCGATCCAGGCTCCGGTGCTGATGCCGATCAGCGTGCCGGGCAGCCGGTCCCGAAGGGCGGCGAGTGTGGCATCCACCGCCGCCGGCGCCAGGCTTTCCGCCCCGTCCGCGCCGCGGACGTGGAGATGCAGCTCGGCAGCGCCGGCGGCCACGGCTTCGACGGCATCCGCGACGATGGCGGCGACGGTGACGGGCAGGCGAGGGTGGAAATCCCGCGGGCGCGCGCCGTTGAGGCAGGCCTGGACGATCATGGGTGTCCTCCAACGGACCGTTCGGAGCGAGGCACGCGGCCGTCGCGGCTGCACCGACCGTCTCGAATAGGACAGGGCGTTCTCGCGTGTCCAGGTAGCCGCGGGGCAGCCTTCCTGGAGCGCGTGCCGCGATGGTCGGACGCAGGCATTGCGCCCTCGACGGCGCTTCCACGGAAATACGGCTAGCCAGAAATGATGAAATATGTGAACGGGGCAGATATGTCCGCCCCCGGCTCTGCACGAGGACGGAGACGAACGCCGATACCGGCGATGGCAGGAAGCAGGAAGTGATGCCTCGTCGACGACCGCACATATACGGAAATGCAGAAAACTGTGAAGACGACAGACCCCGCTCCCGAGAGCGGCGCGGCAGATTCACCTCGATCGGATCCGCGCTGAGCCTGCCGCGCCGGCTTTGGCATGCCCACCGGCCGGACTGCCGGCACGCAACAAGGAGAAGCCCTCTCCGTCAGCACGGGCGACTCAGCCGAGAAAAAACGGATTTGCGTATTTACAGGAATACGTATCAACACGGCCGCAGGCGCCTGCAGCACGGGCCGGCTACCGGCACCTCGACGGCTTCGTTTCCCGGACAGCACCGGGTAACGCGGCCTCGATCACGGAAATACGGAAATCCGTCCAACCGCATCAACGGTTCTCCGGATAAGCCTCCTCGAGCATCTGGCGGATCTCCTCCACCATCTTGGTGCCGCGCAGCGCGCACTGGCTCTTGATGCGGGCGTGCAGGCTCTTCGGGATGTCGATCGTCAGGCGCTTCAAGGGCTCCGGCTCGGCCCGCCGCTCGACCCAGGCTTCCGGGTCGGGTGCCGGTGCCGCCGTCTTGGGCTGGGTGCCGAACGCCACCTTCTTCTTCATGCCTGTCCTCCCGCCGAAGCTGCCAAGAGCTCCTCGCACAATGCGCGGACCTCGCGCGCCGCGGGGCCTTGCGGGTCGACCTCGAGCACGGTCCGGCCCTGCGCCGCGCACTCCGCGAACGCCACGCGCTGGCAAAGTGCCGTGGGCAGCACCGGCAGCTCGAACTCGGCCAGCGCCTCCACCACGTCGCGCCCGATCGCCGTGTTCACGATCTTACGATTGACCACGAATCTTGCAATCTGCCTTTCTTTAAAAACGTGCGCCTCGCGCAACAGCGCCACGATCTCGCGCGCCGCCCAGACGTCGTAGGGCGAGGGCTGCACCGGCACCACGACCGTGTCGGCGGCGAGCAGCGCCGAGCGGGCGAGCTCGTTCACCCGTGGCGGGCCGTCAATCACCACGTGATCGTAGGTCTCGGCGTGACGCGGGATCTCGCGATGCAGGTTGGGCCGCGGCAGGCCGATGACCGCGAACGGCGGCTCGCCTTCACGCGCTGCCGCCCAGTCGAGCGCCGAGCCCTGCGGATCGGCGTCCACGAGCATGACCTTGGCCCCGCGTGCGGCCAGGGCCGCCGCGAGGTGCAGCGCTATCGTCGTCTTCCCGACGCCACCTTTCTGGTTCAGCACGGCGGTGATCATGTTTCCCTCGCTCCCTCGTGGGCGTGAGCAGACGAACCGGGATCGGCGGCGGATCACGGCAGCGGACCATCAAGGTCCGGAATCGTCTAGGGCGCCGGAAAGACACATGTCCAGAAAAACACGCTATCGTTTTTCTTTATTTCTTTATTGCCACACCAGATCGACGGCACTGGCATCCTGCTCTCCGACCCGCTGCCCGGTGCCTACCCGCCGACCAAGAGTCCACGGTCACACGCGCCGGCATCGGGCGGCGGCCGGATGCCAAGCCGGAATGCCTCGAGGACAACCCGACCTCGGACCTGGGCCGCTCGAATGGTTCTCGGATAGGCCCGCATTCCGGGTCCCCAGCGTTCCTGGACCGTGGCAGGCCGGCCACCATCTCGCCCGCCTCGACCCAACGGTGGTCGAGCACTGCAGAGGGTAGCTGCCGCCCCGGCTCGAGCCGGATCGCCGCCGCCGGCCGGGCGCACACACTGCCCGGTCCCGGTCCGCATCACGACCAGAGCGACGCCGCGCTGCGACGTTTCGCAGGCAGCTCTACGGAGGGCGCCGCCGTCACGGCCCGCTCAGAAGCACTTACCCTCGGCCTCGACCTGCGCCTGGCGCAGCCGGTCCACCATCTGCTGCGCCCAGGGCGAGGTGCGGAACATGGTGATCCGGTCGTCGCCACCCGGGACCTGCTGCATCCGCAGCACCGTCTCGGCCTGAACGTACTCGTCGTAGCTCAGCTTGTCCGCGATGTGGTCGATCGAGCAGGAGCACCTGTGCAGCGCCTCCTGGGTCTGCCCGTTCGTTGCCATGCAGCCGAAGACGTAGTCGGCGAGCGCCTCGGTCGGGTAGCCCACGGGCGCCGCCCCGGCTCCCCGGCCGGACAGGACCGCGGCCATGCCAACCGCCCATGCGATGGCGAGGAGCATCCATCCCCTCGATCCTCTGCTTGCCTTCATGGCACCACCTCCTCGAAGGTCATGCTCTCCTCGAGGATCAGATGGCCGTCGCCGGGATCGGGCGTGCGGCTCGCGATGCGGTAGAGGCCGCCCGGCACGCCCTCGGCGACGACGAACTCGTAAGCCTTGTCCTTGAACCTCGGGAAGCGCTCGATCTGCGGATCGTTCCGGAACGGCCTGATCACGAGCCGCGTCGCCGGGAGCTTCCGGTCGTCCACGCTCACCTCGACGGCTTCGACCTCGGCCGGATCGTTGAACGCCTTGCGGATCTGCTGCTGGAAGTAGAATGCCGAGCCACCCGTGAGATTGCCCATCTGGTTCACGTCCCGCTGCAGGAACACGATCACGAGAGGGTTCTGCTCGCGGGCCGCCATCGGGCCGAACTGGCGGCGGTTGGCGCCCTCGAACATGTCGAAGAACACCTTCTTCTCGCCATCCGTGCCAACCTCGCGCACGTCCATGTCGACATGGCTCCGGTAGGGCGGATCGATCGCCTTGCCCTGCAGCTCGAAGCGATAGCGCAGGACCGTGGGCTTCGCGACATCGGCGAGCAGGCCCGCCTCGAACACGCGGTGCGCCACGGTCTCGGCGGCGGCGAGCGGTGCGGCGCTCGCGAGCAGCAGCACCAGCGCCGCAGCGGCAGCGGGGAAGGGGAGGCGTCTCATGGCAGATGACCCTGGATGGCGCGGGCGAGCGCGAAGGCGCGCTGCTCCAGACGGACGGGCTGGTCGCAGACGAGGCGGAGCTGGCGCGCGCGGTCGGTAAACACCCGCGTGTCCCAGTCGTAGGCCGCCTGCAGCTCCTGCAGGCGCGGGCCGTCGCCGGGCGCATCCTTCTTCGCCGCCGCGAGGTCGCGGGTCTCGGCGGTGATCTTCTCGGCGAGAGCGCGCTGGCGCTTGGCATAGCGCTTGATGCCGGCGATCAGGTTCGCGCGCTCCTCGTTGAGCCGGTCGAGCGCCGTGCGGAACAGAAGCGTCAGCCGCTCCGCCCGCTGCTCCGCCGGCATCGCGTCGGCGAACGCCCGCACCTTGGCGTCCATCGCCTCCGGCGCCAGATCGGGGTCGATCAGGGCGCGGGCGAGCTGGTCGAGCTCGGGCGGCGCCGGCCTGCCGGCCACACTGTCGAGCGGCGGACCCGACCACATCTGCCCGGCCTCCAAGGAAGGAACCAGACGCTGCACGCAGGGCCAGTCGCTCTCCTGTGCGGCCCCGGCCGGCAGGACCGTGGCGAGGGCCAGCAGCAGACCACCCGCTGCCGCGCATCGTATCGTCCCGATGGTCCTCATGCCCGGCACCTCAATCCTTGACCACCACACCCCAGGGGAAGGAGCCCACCGGGATCGACTTCACCACCTCGAGCCTGCCCACGTCGATGACCGAGACGTCGTTCGAGACCCCGTTGGTCGTGTAGAGGAACTTCTCGTCCGGGCTGAAGGCGAGCTGCCAGACCCGCTGGCCGACCAGAAGATACTTCTCGACCTTGTAGGTCCTGGCGTCGATCACGGCGACCCGGTTCGAGGGTCCCAGCGCCACGAAGGCCCATTTGCGGTCCCTGGTGATGCGGATCGCCACGGGCTGGATCGCCTGCGACGGCACGCCCCGGATCTCGAACGAGATCTTGTGCGTCACCTTGCGCGACGCGTTGTCGATGACGCTCACCGTGCCGCCGATCTCGGAGCTGACCCAGATCTCGGCGTCGTCCGCGGTCCAGGCAGCATAGCGCGGGCGCTGATCCACGAGCACGTTGTCGGTGATCTCGTGCGTCTCGGTGTCGATGAAGTGCGCCATGTTGGTGGTCTCGGAGGTGTTGACCACCCATTTCCCGTCGTGGCTCACCCCCATGCCCTCGGGCTCGACCCCGACCGGGATCTCGTTGACGACCTGCCGGCTCGCGATGTCGACCACCGTCACCATGTTGTCGTCCTCGTTGGCGACGTAGAGGAGCGAGCCGTCCGGCGAGAGGGTCATCTGCTCGGGATCGGGGCCGGAAGGAAGGGTGCCCACGACCTTGCGCGTCTCCGTGTCGATGATCTGGATCGTGTCGTCGTCGGAAGCGCAGACATAGAGATGCCTGCCGTCCTTCGCGAGCGCGATGCCGCGCGGCCGGTTGCCGACCGGAATGGTGTCGACCACGGCGAGCCTGTCGCCGTCGATCACGGTGATCGAGTTGCCTTTCTCGTTGGTGACGTAGATCTCGCGCGCCTGCGCGGCGCCGATGAGACCGAGGATGCTGCCGAGAACGGCGAGGGCGAGCGGGTTCGAGCGCATGGGGGAGGGGCCTCTCAGTTCAGGCGGCATTGGCTTTCGGGCTCGTCGAAGCCCAGCGTGTCCAAGGGTGTCCTCTGGTGGAGGAACTGGTCCTGCGGCGAGACCGAGACCAGCATGCGCGGAGTGACGAGCAGAATCGGCTGGCGCATCTGCTGGTCCCAGCGCCGGAACGAGAGCCCCTGGCCCTTGAAGGCGCCGACCTCGAAGCTCTCGCTCACCATGTAGTCGTGGAGCGCCTTGGGCTCGGCGTTCCTGGAGCGCGTCACCGCCTCGCCGATTCCGCGCACCGCGAGCCAGGCGTTGAAGTCGCGCTCGGTCATCGGCCGGCCGGCGAACTTCTCGAACCGCCGCTGCAGCTGGGTGCCGCCCCACTGCTCGTTCACCCGGCTCCAGGCCGTGGGCACGAGCCCGGCCGAGCCCGCCACCGGCCGGGCATCCCAGGTGCGGTAGGGGAGGTATTCGGCGAAGACGTCGTTCTCGTCGGCGGCGATCAGGACATCATATTCGGACGCGCCTTGCGTGAACACCGGCATCTGGCTCTGCACCTGGACGTGACCGGTGTCGGTGCGGCGCGCGCCGCCCGTGTCCTCGTAGGTACGCGCCTCCACGATCTTGGCGCCGAACTTCTTCGCCGCCCGACGATAGGCGTCGGCCAGAAGCTTGTCCTCGGGGTGCGAGCCCTCGATCAGAAACCAGCGCTGCCAGCGCTTCCAGACCAGGTACTGCGCCAGCGCGTCCGCCTTCATCGCCCGCGAGGGTGCGACGTGGAACGTGCTCTTGAAGCACTGCTTGGTCCGCAGCACGTCGTCCTCGGCGCGGGCGTTGAAGAGCAGCGCCCCGGCCTCGTCCGCGACCGGTGCCAGCGCCAGAAGGTCAGGCGCCTTGAGATCGACCACGAACAGACGCTCGCCCGCCTCGATGGCCTTGCGGAGCTCCGCTGCCGGGTCGCCGTCCGTGGGCACGATCCGCTCGCGCAGCGTGTAGTCGTGTCCGATGAACCGGCCCGTGGTCTGGTTGTCCTTGATGCCCTGCTCGGCACCCTTGACCCCCTCGTCCTCGAGCACCGGCTCGACCAGGGAGAGCGGGATCCTGGGCGGCTCCTTGCGTCCGAGATAGGTGATCGTGACCTCGAGCTCGGCAGCACGAAGCGGCGCGCCGAGCACGAGCAGGAGCAGGAGGCAGAGCGCGGACGCGCCATGCCGGGCCTTGTCGAAGCGCATGGGCCTACCTGATCGTCTCGGGTTTCGTCCTGCCGCCGGCACCACAGGGCGAGTGGCACCACAGCGGCGTCCGTGCCAGCCAACCTAGATAGCCCCTCCCTGGAGGTAAAGGCCTCGCAGCCCCGATGCCGACCTGTGACGGCGGCCGTGCAAGAGATCTTGAAAGCTGCCGCCGGATGGGCAGCTTCTCTCCTGCGACAGCCGCCAGCGAGCAGCCCCGATGGTCGAACTCGTCCTCCTCGCCTGCCTCCTCAAGAACCCGCAGCACTGCGAGACCTTCCATGTGCCGTTCCTGGAGGAGATGCAGCTTCCTCAATGCGTGTGGCGCGCCCAGTTCCGCGCCGCCGAGTGGGTGGCCCAGCACCCGGACTGGGCACTCAAGAAGTTCACCTGCGAGCTGCCGAAGGCGTGACGGCGGCCGCGCCCTGCCGCGCCTCCTTCCCGAGTTCCTCGAGGCCGCGGCCGGTCAGGCTCCCGAGGAAGCGCGCCAGGGCCGCGATCGTCCGGCCGAGCGCGCCGACCGAGGGATCGCGGCCTCGCGTCGGCCCGCTCCACCGGTCGAGCAGCGGGCTCACGGGCCGGGTCTCCCGGCCGCCGTGAATCAGGCTTTGCAGAAAGGCGACGCTCAGCAGGCTCGGCGCGTCGGCCTCGCGTTCCCGAATCCTGCGTCGTGTCCTGACCGGAGATCCGAGCCGAGCCCGATGAGCGCTAGGCCGGCGGCACGAACGCCCGGCGCAGGGCCTCGACCGGCTCGCGCCGGCAGCAGCCTTCGATGTGGTCGTTCACGATTCCGACGGCCTGCATGAAGGCGTAAACCGTGGTGGGCCCGACGAAGCTCCAGCCGCGGCGCCGGAGCTCCCGGCTCAGCATTGTCGATTCCGGCGTTCTCGTGCGTGTCTTGAGCGTGGCCCAGTCGAGCCGCTGCAGCCGGCTCGAAGGTGCGAAGCGCCAGACGAACGCCGCGAGCGAGCCCGCCTCCTCGACGAGGGCGAGCGCACGCCGCGCGTTGTTGAGCACCGATTCGATCTTGCCGCGGTGCCGCACGATGCCGGCATCGTTCACGAGCCGCTCGACGTCGGCTGCGCCGAAGGCCAAAAGGGCCGGAGGCTCGAAGTTCGCGAAGGCGCGGCGGAGGTTCTCGCGCTTCCTGAGGATGGTGAGCCAGGAAAGGCCGGCCTGGAACCCCTCGAGGCAGAGCTTCTCGAAGAGGTAGCGGTCGTCGGCGGTAGGGCGGCCCCATTCCTCGTCGTGGTAGGCGAGATAGAGCGGATCGTTGCCGTGCCAGGCGCAGCGCGCCTGCCCGTCGGGGCCGACGATCAGTCCGGATGCGCGAGCTTCCTCGTCCATGCGCCGAGCATGGCACCGTGCCGGGGAGGAGAGCAAGATTCCCGCTAGCTGCTGGAGCCGATCGGCCAGCTCCGCTCGAAGCGCCGCCCCTTGCTGTCCTCCACCTCGACCGCCATCGTCGCCGGTCCCTCGGGTACGAACGAGAAGGTGATCGCCGGGTCCTCGGAGATCGAGATGTCGGTCTCGGCCTCGAGCACGGGCTTGTCGCCGTAGCGCACCTTGATCGAGCGGACATAATCCGGGGCGATCCAGTTGCGGGTGAGCTGATCGATCTGCAGGCCCGTGTAGTTGGGATGGCTCACGAGGAGCTGCGCCTCGTTCACCGCGCCGGCCGCGAACGGCGTCATCGGCTTGAGCTGCATCCTGCCCAGCCGCGCCAGCGCCGCCTCCTTGTCCTTGAGCGCCGGCGCCGAGCAGCCGCCCGAGGCCTTGATGAAGCGCTCGACGACGTAGAGCCTGCCGTCGGAGGTCTCGGCCACGGCGTGCAGCTTCGTGTACTCGTTGACCCGGACACGGGTCGCGACGGTAGCTCTGCCGCTCTCCGGGAAGAAGTGGAACACGCCTGCCACGGGAGCGGGATTGTTGTCGATGACGAGGTGCAGCGCCTTTATCCAGCGCTCCGGCGCCTGCGGGACGAGCGCCTTGATCGTCACCGGCACCACCGCCGCGTCCTCGGCACGGGCCGGCGCCTCGAGCACCATGACGCCGGCACCGTCCAGGAGCTCCCGATCCTGGAACAGGGCGTCTCGGATCGAGGGCCAGTTGTCCTCCGCGGCCGAAGCCGCAGCCACGGGTGCGGTGAGAAGGAAGGCGGCCGTGAGCGCTATCCCCGATCGTCGCATCGTCGTTCTCCCGCGCAGCGTCCCCCGCAACATAGCGGCGGGGCTGGCCGGATCAACAGCCGAGACGAGAATCGCGAGGGCCGGCGACGGGCGCCGGCCCTCGCGAGCCGATCGACCGGAATCCTGGCTCGTTCGGATCACACGGTCGGCCGGCGCACCATGCGGTAGATGATGAGAAGAATGATCGAACCCAGGACCGCGATCAAAAGGCTCGGGAAGTTCACGCCGGTGACGTCGCCGAAGCCCAGGGCGCTGCCGATGAATCCGCCGATGATGGCGCCGACGATGCCGATGACGATGGTGATGAAGATGCCGCCCGGGTCACGCCCCGGCATCAGGAGCTTCGCGATCGCACCCGCGATCAGCCCCAAGACGATCCATGCGATGATGCTCATCCGACCCTCACCCAGATAGGCCTTGCGTCCTCCGCCGCGGCCGCCGCGCGAACCGGGCCGCCACGGCGCGGCCGACCCGGCTTCAGGCTTGCCAAGGCCCTCACCGGCTCATTCCCACTCCAGCTCCGTGTAGCTCGCGGTGACGTTGCGGGGATGGTTCTCGCCTGCGAGCAACCACGACTGGCCAGGCGGCAACGGCACCTCAGCAACGGCCTGCTCCAGGGTTCGGTTCCGCCCGAGCTCGTCCCTGACCCCGTCCCGCAGCGCTTCCAGATAGCGCTTCTCGGGCAGGAGGGCTTCGGGCCAGGGCGCGCTCGGCGGCCCGTGGCCCGGCACCACGCGCCGCGCCGGAACGGCGGCGAGCTCGTCCAGGACCCCGATCCAGCCCAGGAGGCTGCCGTCGACGACCGGGATGCGTTCCATGAAGACGAGATCCCCTGTGAACAGCGTGCCGGTGGCGCGGTCGAGCACGGTGAGGTCGGTGTCGGTGTGCGCCGTGCGCCAGGCGCGCAGCTCGAGGACGCGGTCGCCGAGATCGAGCGTCGTCGTGCCCGTCACTCCATGGCCGGGCGGAACCGTCTCGCTGCCGGCGAAGGCCGGGCCCAGGAGCCGGCGCATGTTGTCGAGGTAGTAGGGCCCGGCCTCGGCAAGCCGTTCGGCGAGCTTGACGTGCCCCACCACGACCGCCCCGGTGTCCCGGAAGGCGGCGTTGCCGAGCAGGTGGTCGGGATGGACATGGGTGTTGATCACCCAGCGCACCGGCAGTGCGGTGCGCGCCCGGATCGCCTCGAGCAGCGCTTCGCCTTCCGCCCGGCTGCCGCCGGTGTCGATCACGGCGACCCCGGTCGAGCCGACGACGAAGCCGATATTGGCGATCCCGCCCGCGTTTTCGGGCGTGAAGTCCTCGTGCCGTCCCTGGTGGACGAACACGCCGGGCGCTATCTCGCTCACTGGCAGCGGTGCGGCCGGGGCCGGGACGGCGGCCCCGAACAGAAGGAGGAGCGCCATCCCTCCCCGGCGCACGGTGCTGCCGACCCTGGCGGCGGGCCTCACTCTTTCACGAGCTGGCGCAGATCGGCCAGCGCCTGCTTGGCCTTGGCGAAGCGCTGCCAGCTCTCGTCGGCCTGACGCTGCTTGGCCGCGAGCTCGACGTCGATCTGGGCGAGCTGGCTCTTCATCGCGGTGAGCTGGGGCTGCAGCGAGGCGGCCTCCTGCTCGAGCTGCTCGACCTTGTAGGCGGCGCCCCGTACCTCGTTGTCGTAGTGCGCCAGCGACTGCTCGCGCTCGCCTAGAACCTTGAGGCGCTCGTTGATCCGGCTCTGGACCTGGGCGAGCTCGCGCTCGCGAGCGGCCTTCTGCTCGCGCAGATCGGCGACGCGACGGGTAATGTCGGCTTCCTCGCGTTCGCGCTCACCCAAGGCCATGAGACGTGCGTTGAGCCGGCTCGTGGCATCGGCGATCTGCTGGTTCAGCGCCGCGAGGTCGGCCTTGCGCGCCGCGAGCTGGCCATCGAGCGTCGCGAGCTGCTTCTCGTAGTCGCCGAGCGCCGCGAGCCGCTGGTTGAGTGAGGTCGTGGCCGTGGCGAGCTTCGCTTCGAGGCTCTTCAGATCACCGCCCGCCTTCTCGGTGTCGGCGAGCTTCCTCTCGGTGTCGGCGAGCTTCCCGCTCGCGGCCGCGAGGCTCGTCTGCAGCTCGCCGATCTTGGCGTTCAGACTCGCCTCGGTGGCCTGCGCGGAAGCGCGGGTCTCCGCAAGCTCGGAGCTCTTGTCCATGGCACGCCACCAGCCGATGACGGCGAGAAGCGCTACGCCGGCGACCACCGCCGCGGTGATCCGGGATGAAGCCGATGCCGATTGCATGGCGCGAATGTCCTTTCCCCTAGAGTAGCCGTCCCGCAGCGGAAGGAGCGAGCGAACGCCGCTTCGGCCCGACGGCCCCGCTGACCTGCATTCCTTGCTCCTCCCGATCCTCTCGGCATCCGCCGGGCCCCGCCCGTGCCGGTGCCGCCCGTCCCACGTTTTCTGCTGTTGTAGACGAGTTGCCGCCGTTGGAAATACCCTGCACGAGTCGTGCCGTACCGGGCGCGTCGCCCCTTCTCTTTAGCACCTTCGACGACGGAAGAACAGTAACGAGGCACCGCGGTGTGGAACGAGGACGTCGACTATCAATGCCTGGCGCTGCGCAACGTGAAGATCGCGGTTCGAATCGGCGCCTATCCAGAGGAGCATACGGCGCCACAACAGATCAGCGTCGATGTCGAGCTCTACCGTCGTCAGGGTAGCTTCATCGGCACATCCCTGGACGACTGTCTCGATTACGGGAGGGTTTTCCGTCACTTGACGGAAGATTGGCCAAAAAGGCCCCATATTGATCTGCTCGAGCAGCTCGCCGAAGGGCTGGTGCAGTTCTGCCTCGAGGACCCGCGGGTCGAGGCGTGCCGCGTCGTCATCCGCAAGCTCGAGATCTATGGCGGGCGCGCGGTCCCGGAGATCACGGTCTTCCGCCGGCGCAACCGCTGAGACCGGTGTCGCCGGACGACGCCGCCGGAGCACGACCGCGGTGACGACGAAGCCCGAGGGGCCGATTTCCGCCAGTTTCGGCGAAGAATTCTTCGCAATTGCAGCAAGTGTTATCGCAATTGCGAGATGCGCGGTTAAATCTTGTAAAACAACGGACTTGTCACGGCACTGGAGGAATGGTGATATCTCGAACGGGATGGATGAGCTGAGCGGTATCACCCTTCGAAACGCCCGCCCGGA
This sequence comes from Benzoatithermus flavus, assembly GCF_037908215.1. Classification (NCBI taxonomy): domain Bacteria; kingdom Pseudomonadati; phylum Pseudomonadota; class Alphaproteobacteria; order Geminicoccales; family Geminicoccaceae; genus Benzoatithermus; species Benzoatithermus flavus. The sequence goes on from NZ_JBBLZC010000006.1 coordinate 127,340, forward strand.
CGCTTTCGGAAGAGGACCGCAGCGGGGCACAATCTCCATGCCGAAGAACCCCGTCGTGCGCTCCAGCGCCATCGTCAGGAACGGAGGCAAACAATCATGCGACTTTCCTTGAGCACGGCTGCAGCCATCGCCGCTCTGGCAGTCGGCGCCTCGTCCGCTGCCATGGCGAATGACGAACTCCTGGTGATGCAGAAGAACCCGGCCAACTGGGTGATGCCGACGGGCGACTACGCCAACACGCGCTACAGCACGCTGGCGCAGATCAACAAGGACAATGTCGGCAAGCTCCAGCCGGCCTGGACCTTCTCGACCGGCGTGCTGCGCGGCCACGAGGGCGGCCCGCTCGTGATCGGCGACGTGATGTACATTCATACGCCGTTCCCGAACATCGTCTATGCGCTCGATCTCAACGACCAGGGGCGGGTGATCTGGAAGTACGAGCCGAAGCAGGACCCGAACGTCATTCCGGTGATGTGCTGCGATACGGTCAACCGCGGCGTCGCCTACGGTGACGGCAAGATCTTCCTCTACCAGGCCGACACGACGCTGGTGGCGCTGGATGCCAAAACCGGCAAGAAGCTCTGGGACGTCAAGAACGGCGATCCCTCGAAGGGCGAGACCGGCACCAGCGCGCCGATGGTCTACAAGGACAAGGTCTATGTCGGCATCTCGGGCGGCGAGTTCGGCGTGCGCGGCCGTCTGACCGCCTATCACACCAAAGACGGCTCCTTGGCCTGGAAAGGCTGGTCGATGGGGCCCGACAGCGACACGCTGATGGACCCCGAGAAGACCACCCATCTCGGCAAGCCGGTCGGCAAGGACAGCGGCACGGCGACCTGGGAGGGCGATCAGTGGAAGATCGGCGGCGGCACCACCTGGGGCTGGTACGCGGTCGATCCCGAGCTGAACCTGGTCTATTACGGCACCGGCAATCCCTCGACCTGGAACCCGGTGCAGCGCCCCGGCGACAATCGCTGGTCGATGACCATCTTCGCCCGCGACGCCGACACCGGTATGGCGAAGTGGGTCTACCAGATGACGCCCCACGACGAGTGGGACTATGACGGCATCAACGAGATGATCCTCGTCGACATGCCCGTGAAGGGCAAGATGACGAAGGCGCTCGTCCACTTCGACCGCAACGGCTTCGCCTACACCATGGACCGCACCAACGGCGCGCTTCTGGTCGCCGAGAAGTACGATCCGGCAGTGAACTGGGCGACGCACGTCGACATGCAGACCGGCCGGCCGCAGGTGGTGGCGCGCTACTCGACCCACCACAACGGCGAAGACGTCAACACCACGAACATCTGCCCGGCGGCGCTCGGCTCGAAGGACCAGCAGCCGGCGAGCTACAGCCCGAAGACCGGCCTGTTCTACGTGCCGACCAACCACGTCTGCATGGACTATGAGCCGTTCAAGGTGAGCTACACCGCCGGCCAGCCCTATGTCGGCGCCACGCTCTCGATGTACCCGGCCCCGGGTGGCACCAACCTCGGCAACTTCATCGCCTGGGACGCCAGCGAGGGCAAGATCGTGTGGTCGAACCCCGAGCCGTTCTCGGTGTGGTCGGGCGCGCTCTCGACCGCGGGCGACGTCGTGTTCTACGGCACCCTCGAGGGCTATCTGAAGGCCGTCGACGCTCACACGGGCCGCGAGCTCTACCGCTTCAAGACCCCGTCCGGCATCATCGGCAACGTCAATACCTGGATGCACCGCGGCAAGCAGTATGTCGGCGTGCTCTCGGGCATCGGCGGCTGGGCCGGCATCGGCCTCGCGGCTGGCCTGTCCGAGGATACGGCGGGCCTGGGTGCGGTGGGTGCTTACAAGGCGCTCTCGAACTACACCCAGCTCGGCGGCCAGCTGACCGTGTTCACCCTGGCCGACTGATCGGCCTGCGTCGTGGCGGCATCGGGCCCGGTGCACGACACCGGGCCCTTTGTCCTGCCGGAAACGCATCCCGTGCACCACGAGATCATGGCCGAGCCTCTCGCCTGTGAGGCGTTCCGACCTTTCGGGCAGGTCGTGGCCGCGCCGGACGACCGGGGCCGCCCGGTGAATGCCGGCATGGCTGTACGTCACGATCTTCCGGGCCATCTCCGCCACCGGACGGGTGCGGCGCTGCCGAGCCTTGCGATCTATCGCTGCCGGCCGCAGCCTCTCCCGGTAGCGGTGCCGCTGCTCGAGCGCCATCCGCTGACCAGTCAGACCTTTCTGCCGCTGGGCGCTGCCCGCTGGCTCGTGATCGTGGCGCCAGCCGGTCCCGACGGGTCGCCGGTGCCGACGGCGGCGCGGGCATTCCTGGCCGAGGCCGGGCAAGGGATCAGCTATGCGCCTGGCACCTGGCACAGCCCGCTCGTGGCGCTGGATCGGGCCGGCGACTTCGCCATGCTGATGTGGGAGACGGGCGGCTCTCGGGATTGTGAGGAACTGCGCCTCGCCGTGCCGCTGCTCGTTCGGTCCTCCCCGTGCTGACGGCTGCATCTCGAGGACCGTGCACCGGGCGCTGCCGGACCTGCCGGCCGCTCCGTCGGGAAGGAAGGATCGATGCGGTACGTCTGCGCGCTGCTCTTGCTCGTCGTGCTGGCGCCGGCGGCACGGGCCGCCTCGGAGAAGGTGGCGCTGTTCCCGTTCGAGCTCGTGAACACGAGCCTCGAGCCGACCAGGCCCGACGAGACGGCGCGCCTGCAGGCCCTTTTCGGACAGGCGCGCGCGCGGCTGGAGGCTGCGGGCTACACGGTCGTGGACACGGCTCCGGTGGCGGACGAGGTCGCAAGAGCGAGCTCGCTCAGGGACTGCAACGGCTGCGAGCTGCCGCTGGCGCAACGGCTCGATGCCGGCCTCGCCGCCGTGGGCTGGGTGCAGAAGGTCAGCAATCTCATTCTCAACATCAACCTGCAGATCCGCGACGTCGCGAGCGGCCGGCTACTCAAGGCAGGAAGCGTGGATATCCGCGGCAACACCGACGAGTCCTGGAAGCGCGGCATCACCTATCTGATCGACCGGCGCATCGCGGCACGTTGATGCGACGCGCCGGACGGTGCCGGACGACGCGCAGCGGCAGAAGCGTGCTCCTGCCTTACGTCGCGCGTCATTGTTCCGATCGATGACGCAATCGGCTTTTTTTCTTGTGACGACCAGCTTCGGAATAGTAGACCAAAGTCGCGTAGCGTTGATCGGAACGGTGGGCAAGGATGAACCCAATTGACCGGCGCAGCTCTTGCGTACCGGCGAACGATCCGGCAGAACGATTCGACCGACCTGCCCGATCGGGCAGGATAAGCCAAGAATAAACCGGAGGCACCATGCTCCGACGTACCACGTCGCTTCTCGCAGTCGCTGCGGCCATCATCAGCTTGCTCGCATCCTCGGGCAGTCGAGCCGAAGAGAAAGCAGCCGACAAGCCTTACTCGATCGTCGACGGCAAGGTCGACAAGGGGACCTACAACGGCTACCGCCGCTACACCGACTCCTGCCTGCGCTGCCACGGCCCCGACGGCATGGGCAGCTCCTATGCGCCGAACCTGACCGAGTCGCTCAAGAACATGAGCTACGAGGACTTCACCAACGTCGTGATCAACGGCCGCCAGAACCTCGCCGCCGGCCAGGAGAAGGTGATGCCGGCTTTCGGCATGGTCGAGGACGTGGCGATGTACATCGACGACATCTATGCCTATCTCAAGGCGCGCTCGGACGGCGTGGTCGGCCGCGGCCGCCCGGAGCGGCAGTAGGGCCGGGGCGAGGCGGCGCGCCGGCGCGCGGCGGAGGACTGGCCCGTGTCGTTTTCCCACCCGATCTCGCGCGTGGCCATAGGCGCCATTGCGCTCGCGGCGGCGCTTCTCCGGGCGCCGTTCCCGGCGGTCGCGCAGACCCAGGCTCCCTTGGGCGAGTTGGTCGACCGCACGGCGCTCCGGGTCTGCGCCGATCCCAACGACCTGCCGTTCTCGAACGACAAGGGCGAGGGGTTCGAGAACAAGATCGCCGAGCTCATGGCGCAAAGGCTCGGCGTGCCGCTGCAATATACCTGGTTCCCACAGTCGGTCGGCTTCGTGCGCAACACGCTCCGGGCCAATCGCTGCGACCTCATCATGGGGGTGGTAGCGGCCGACGAGCTGGTCCAGAACACCAATCCCTACTACCGCTCGGCCTACGTGCTCGTGCACCGGGCGGACGAGGGCGACCGGTTCGGCAGCCTGGACAGCCCGCTCATGCAGACCGCCCGGATCGGCATCGTCGCCGGGACGCCCGTGGCCGATCTCCTCGTGCGCAAGAACCTGATGGCCCAGGCACGGCCTTATCAGCTCCTGGTCGACACCCGCCTCGAGCAGCCGGCCCGCCAGATGATCGAGGATCTCGCCAAAGGCGATCTCGACGTGGCGCTGCTCTGGGGGCCGATCGCGGGCTACTGGATCCGCAAGCAGGCCACACCCTTGACGCTGGTGCCGCTCACGAGCGATCCCCGCACCGGGCTGCGCCTCGACTTCCGCATCTCGATGGGCATCCGCCCGAACGAGCCGCTGTGGAAGCACGACGTCAACACCCTGATCCGCGAGCTCAAGCCGGAGATCCAGAAGATCCTGCTCGACTACGGCGTCCCGCTGCTCGACGAGCAGGGCCGTCTGATCACGGCCGGGGCCGGCGAGGGTGCCGCGTCGCCCGTGGCGGAGCCCGCCGGTTACCGGATGGACAACTATCGCGCTCCGGTGCCGGCGACGCTCGAGGGTGCGACCGTGCTCACCACACAGACCCTGCGCACGCTGATCGAGGAGCGCCATCCGGTTCTCGTCGACGTTCTGCCCAAGGCACGAAAGCCCAGGGACCGGGCGGCGGACCAGCTCTGGATCGAGCCCGAGCGCGACGATATTCCGGGCTCGGTGTGGCTGCCGAACGTCGGCTACGGCGAGCTCTCGGCGGAGTTCGCCCTTTATTTCCGCACCGAACTGGAACGGCTCACCGGCGGCGACAAGACGAAGCCCATCGTGTTCTATTGTGACGCCCATTGCTGGATGTCCTGGAACGCGGCCAAGCGCGCCGTGACCGAGCTCGGTTATACCCAGGTTTACTGGTATCCCGAGGGTGTGGACGGCTGGAAGAAGGCCGGGCTCGAGGTCGCAAGGGCGCAAGAGGTGCCGATGCCGGACTTCGTGCAGTAGGCAGTTCGAGCGACGTGGGCAAGCCTGCGCCCGTGCCCGAAGGTGCGGGCCGGCAGCGCCGATAGTGGTCGAGCGGGAGCACCGGTGCCGAACGGTAAAGGCGCAGGCTCGCCTGGAGCGAAGGAGGGGTAATGCGGATCAGGGCCGCGGTGCTGGAGACGATGGGAACACCTTCGCCTTATGCCGAGAGCCGGCCGCTGCGGGTGCAGGCGGTGGCGCTCGATCCGCCGGGGCCGGGCGAGGTGCTGGTGCGGATCGCGGCCGCGGGCCTGTGCCATTCCGATCTCTCGGTGATCGAGGGCAACCGGCCGCGACCCATGCCGATGGTGCTCGGGCACGAGGCGGCGGCGGTGGTCGAGGAGGTCGGGCCGGGTGTCGTGGACCTCGTGCGCGGCGATCACGTGGTCTGCGTGTTCGTGCCGTCGTGCGGCGGCTGCGTGCCGTGCGCGGAAGGGCGGCCGGCCTTATGCGAGCCCGGTGCCGCGGCGAACGGCGCCGGGGTGCTGCTGAGCGGTGCCAGGCGGCTGCATCGGGACGGGGAGCCTTTGCACCATCATCTCGGCGTGTCGGCATTCGCGGAGCACGCGGTGGTCTCGCGCCGCTCGCTCGTGAAGATCGACCCCGAGCTGCCGCTGGAGGAGGCGGCGCTGTTCGGCTGCGCCGTGCTCACGGGCGTGGGTGCGGTCGTCAACACGGCGCGCGTCCCGGCCGGCAGCTCGGTGGCGATCGTGGGCCTGGGTGGGGTGGGCTTGTGCTCGCTGCTCGCGGCGGTGGCGGCAGGGGCGCGCGAGGTGGTGGCGGTGGACATCGCCCCGGAGAAGCTGGCGCTGGCGCAAGCGCTGGGGGCGACGGCAGCGTTCGACGCGCGCGATCCCGACACGGCGGAGCAGATCCGCAGCGTCACGGCGGGCGGCGTCGAGTATGCGTTCGAGCTCGCCGGCACCGGCAAGGCGCTGGAGCTCGCCTGGCGGATCACGCGGCGCGGCGGGACGACGGTGACGGCGGGCCTGCCGCCGCCGAGCGCGGCGCTGCCGGTGCCGGTGGTGAGCCTGGTCGGCGAGGAGCGGACCCTGAAGGGGAGCTATATCGGCACCGCCGTCCCGATGCGGGACATTCCCCGCTACATCCAGCTCTACCGGCGCGGGCGGCTGCCGGTGGACCGGCTGATGAGCGGCACCTTGCGGCTCGAGGAGATCAACGCGGGCTTCGACCGGCTGCAACGCGGCGAGGCGATCCGGCAGGTGGTGGTGTTCTGAAGCCCGATTTTCTCGCGGCCTCCGGCTTTCAGGTCGTGCGCAGTCCCAGGATCAGGGGAGAAAGACATGAAGCCGCGCATCAAGGTGCTCACGCTGGCCGTGAACGATCTCGAACGATCTCTCGCCTTCTACCGTGACGGCATGGGCCTGCCGACTGAGGGGATCATCGGCCAGGAGTTCGAGGACGGCACGGTGGTCTTCTTCAACATGAACGACGATCTGATCCTGGCGCTCTATCCAGCCGTTTCCCTTGCCAAGGATGCCAGAATCACGGCCACGCCCGCGAGGCTCGGCGCCGTGTCCATCGGGCACATCGTCGGATCGAGGGAAGAGGTCGATGCGATCGTCGGGCAGGCCGAGCGAGCGGGTGCGGTCGTCACCGATCCGCCACGTGACCGCTTCTGGGGAGGATATTCCGGCTACTTCCATGACCCGGACGGCCATCTCTGGGAGATCGCCTGGAATCCCCAATGGAGCGTTGCCGATTGATGCCGGACGACTCCACTCGCGGTCGGCCGTGTCCTTTGTGACGAATGTCACAGACGCAGGAGCCGGCTTCCACCACGATCCCGCGCAGCCCTTCGTGGGCCGTTTCATGAGGCATGGCTTGACCGCCGCCGGATCGCCGGTGGCGGTCTTCTTTTCGGGCCCGCGTTTCCCGCACGCTCACTCCCCCTTGCCGGTGAGCGCCACGAAGCCGCGGGCAGGGTTGTAGCCGAAGATCGCGGCCCCCATGAACAGCACGGTCCACATGAGGACGAGCAGGAGCGAGGTCGGGTCGAGCTGGCCGTAGAGCGCGAAGCGGATCAGCTCGACCGCATGGGTGAACGGGTTGGCGGCGCTGATCTGATAGAGGAGAAGCGAGCTCTCGCGCATCCGCCACAAAGGATAGAGCGCCGAGCTCGTGAAGAACATCGGGAAGATGACGAAGTTCATGACTCCGGCGAAGTTCTCGAGCTGGCGGATCACCGAGGAGAGCAGGAGTCCGAGCGCGCCCAGCATGAGGCCGCTGAGGAGGAGAGCCGGAAAGACGGTGAGATAGCCGACGAGCGGCGGCTGGACCTCCCAGAACCAGGCAATGGCGAGGAAGAGGTAGACCTGCAGGCAGGAGACGAGAGTGGCGGCGACGAGCTTGCAGGAGAGGAGATACCAGCGCGGCAAGGGGCTCACGAGCAGCACCCGCATCGAGCCCATCTCGCGGTCGTAGACCATCGAGAGCGAGCTCTGCATGCCGCTGAACAGCAGGATCATGCCGGCGAGGCCGGGTGCAATGTAGACCTCGTAGAGGATGTAGGTCTCGTAGGGCGGCTGGATCGACACGCCGAGCACCGAGCGGAAGCCGGCCGCGAAGATGAACAGCCACACCAAGGGGCGGACCAGGGCGGCGAAGAAGCGGCCGCGCTGCTGCAGGAAGCGTAAGAGCTCGCGGCCGAGGATGCCCTCGAAGCACAAGAGCCAGGGGTTCGCGCTCATCCGGGAGCGACCTCCGCGAGAGGAGAGGGGGCAGCGGCCGAGGCCGGGAGGAGCAGCCGCGCCAGCTCGGCTTCCTCGGCGAGGAGCCGATTGCGGCAGGCCTCGACCGCGAGCGGATCGCGGCGCTCCGCAGCGCCGAGCGGAACCTCGCGCACGGCGAGCACGCGCGCCGGCGAGGCGGTGAGGAAGAGGAGGCGGTCGGCCAGCATGATCGCCTCGTGGAGCGCATGGGTCACGAAGAGCACGGTGGTGCGGTGGCGCTCGAGCAGCTCGAGGAGGAGGAGGCGCAGGTGCTGGGCGGTGGGCTCGTCGAGCGAGACGAAAGGCTCGTCGAGGAGGAGGAGATCCGGGCGGACCACGAAGGCGCGGGCGAGCGCCGCACGCCTCGCCATGCCGAGCGAGAGGCGCGAGGCGAACACGGCCTGCGTGCCCTCGAGCCCGACCTCGGCGAGGACGGCGGTGATCCGGGCGTCCACCTCGGTCGGATCGTCGTCGAAGAGGACGAAGCGCAGATTGTCCGCGACCGTGCGCCAGGGCAAAAGGCGCGGCTCCTGGAAGACGTAGGCGAGCCGGGCGCTGCGATCGCGCACGAGCCTGCCCTCGAAATCACGATCGAGCCCGGCCGCGATGTTGAGAAGGGTGGTCTTGCCGCAGCCGGAGGGGCCGATGATGGCGAGCCGCTCGCCGGGCTCGACCGAGAGCCGCACGTTCTCGAGGACACGCTTTTCGGGTGCGGTGCCGACGGCGGGGAAGCTCTTCGCCCGCACCTCGAGGCTCAGCGCCGCCATCGGTTCACCCGGCGCTCGAGCGGCTGCAGGATGCCCCACTCGATGAGCTGGACGACGACGATGAAGGAGAGCGCATAGGCCAGGATGCCGGCGACGTCGAACATCTGGAAGAACACGCCGAGCTGGAAGCCGACACCGTTGGAGCGGCCGAGGAGCTCGACCACGAGCACGATCTTCCAGATGAGGGCGAGGCCCGAACGGGCGGCGACGGCAAGATAAGGATAGAGCTGCGGCAGGACGACGTGCTCGATGCGGCGGCGCCAGGGCACCTCGAACACTTCCGCCATCTCGAGGAGGCCTTTGTCCAGGGCGCGCGCGCCTTCACGCACGGTGACGACGACGTTCGGGATCTTGTTGAGCGCCACTGCCGCCACGGCTGCGGTCTCGACGAGGCCGATCCAGATATAGCAGAGGATGATCGTCACCAGCGCCGGCAGGTTCAGGAAGAAGACGAGCCACGGCTGGCCCAGCTCGTCGGCGAGCCGCACGCGGCCCATGACGAGGCCGATGACGATGCCGATCCCCATGGCGAGGACGAAGCTCGCGGCGACCCGGAGCAGCGTGATGCCGAGATGCCAGGGCAGTTCGCCGCTCGCGGTCTCGGCAGCAATGGCGCGGAGCACTGCCGCGGGTGGCGGCATGAGCCGCGGGTTGGCCGCGAGCATCGCTCCCGCCTGCCACAGGGCGAGCAGCAGGAGCAGCGAGAGGACGGGGACGAGGACGCGCCGCAGCCCGGTCCCGCGCGCGAGCGCAGCATCGCCCGTGATGGTGGCGGACGGCGCCGGCTCGGTCGGGGCGAGGCTGCGGGCCATGCGGTCAGAAGCTCACTTCGGGCCAGAACGTGCCGGGAGCGAGCGTTCGGCTCTTGCCGACCAGCTCCTCGCCGCCGAGCCCGGCCACGACCTCGTAGAGCTTCGCCGCCTCGTTCCGCTCCTTCTCGCCCCAGCGCTCGACGATGCCCTCGCGGTAGCGGCGCATGAAGGCGTCGAGCTGGGCGTCGTTCTCGGCGCGGGTCAGAGGCTTCAGGCGCTGCCACTCCTGATCGTCGCTCTTCATGATCGCCTTGGCGGCACGGGACGCGCGGACGAAGGCCTGGACGAGCTCCTTGTGGCTCTCCGCCCAGGGCTCCTGGAAGATATAGCCGAGCTGCGGCACGCTCGCCGGGATGCCCAAGGCCTCCTGCACCTGGCCGATGCCGATCAGGCGCTTATAGCCCTCGGGCTCGAGCCGGGCGCCGAAATGCCAGTAGTTGAGGACGGCCGCGAGCTCGCCGCTCTTCAGCTTCTCGTTCAGGAGCGGCGGCGCGCCGTAGACCGGCTCGACCTCCCGTTTCAGGTCCATGCCGGTGGTCGACCTGGCATAGGCCTGGAGCAGGAGCCAGCCTTTGTCGAGCGGACCGCCGGCGATGCCGAGCCTTTTGCCCTTGAGGTCGGCGAGGCTGTCGATGCCGCCGCCCTCCTTCACCATCACCGCGCCGACATTGCTGGAATAGGGGACGAAGGTGAGCGGTACCCCTTCGGCCCGCTGGCGCGAGACGAACAGCCAGTCCTCGACGATGGCGTCGACCGACCCGCCCATGAGCGCCACGTCGGCAGCATCGTTGCCGCCGAAGGTCTCGACCGCGAGGGTGAAGCCCTCCTTCCGGTCGAGCCCGTGCGTCTTGATGACGTCGAGTTCCCAGTTCACGGTACCGAACTTGAGCACGCCGACCCGGATCGTGCCGAGATCGGCGGCGCGGGCGGCACCCGCCACGGCGAACAGAGCGAGCGCGGCGATGACCGACCGCCTGGCAGCGCGCCACATCCTGACCTCCCTCTCTAGGATCGATTCTCGGCTTCTGCGCCGGAGGATAGGTTCTTTGGTGCTAATGCCAAGCCCCGGCACCCGCAACCCGCCAAAGGTCGGATCAGCTCTCGCACCCATGCGCTTGCCAGGCCGCCTGCAGGTCCTGGGCGAGGGGGTGGGGTGCGGCGCCGGCGACAGCCTCGCCGTCGACCGCGACCAGGGCACGGACGCCGACGAGGCTGCTCGTGAGGAAGGCGCCGTCCGCCCGGCGCAGCCGCTCGGGTGGGAGCGCCGTTTCCAGGCAGCGCACGCCGAGCCTTGCCGCCTGCTCGATCACGATCGCGCGCGTGATGCCGGGGAGAACGCCCTCGGCGGGCGGCGGGGTGAGGAGGGTGTCGCCCTCGATCAGGAACAGGTTCGCGGTCGCGGCACAGGCGAGCCGGCCGGCGGTGTTGAGAAGGATCGCCTCGTCGGCGCCGACTTCGCGCACGGCGCGCACTGCCAGGAGGTTGTCGAGATAGCCCAGGGACTTCAGGCGCGAGAGCGGAGAGTGCTCGTTGCGACGGGTCACCGCAACGATGGCGGCGCGGGCAGGAGGCGGCGGGGAGGGCAGCGAAAAGGCGGCGAGGAGGAGCGTGGGCGTAAGCTCGGCGGGCGGCAGGAGGCCGCGCGGGCCGGGGCCACGGGTGAGGGTGAGGCGGAGGGCTGCATCACGCAGGCCCGTCGCCCGGAGGAGCGCTGTGGCGGCGTCGGCGAGGGCCGCATTCCCGAGCGGCACGGGCAGGCCCAGCGTGCCGGCACCGGCGCGCAGCCGGGCCAGGTGGCGGGCCAGGAGCGGGATGCGGCCATCCACGGCGCGCATGGTCTCGAACAGACCGTCGCCCAGAAGGAAGCCGCGATCGGCGGGATCGATCCGCGCCTCGGCGGCCGCAACCAGCCGCCCGTTCAGCCAGAGCATCGGTCTCTCGCTCGTGGCCGCACCGGATGCGCGTGGTCGGACGATCCCGGTCGCACTCGGGCGCAGCACGGCACGAAGCGGTCAAACGAAGGATTTCGGGCTAGAATGCCAGGCTCCTCGGGAGGAACAGCACCGGGAGCGCCACCATGCGCATGACACTCTCCGTGATCAAGGCCGACGTGGGCTCGATCGGCGGTCATACCAAGCCCTCGGCACGGATGCTGGACGCGGTGCGCGCCGCGGTTCAGCGCGCCATCGACGAGCATCTCCTGCTCGACGGCTTCGTCGCCCATACCGGCGACGACATCGCGATCATCATGTCGCATGCCGAGGGCAAGAACAGCGCCAGGATCCACGACTTCGCCTGGGCCGCGTTCCTGGAGGCGACCGACATCGCCAGACGCCAGGGGCTCTACGGCGCCGGTCAGGATCTCCTCGTGGATGCGCCCTCGGGCAATCTGCGCGGTGCGGGCCCGGCCGTGGCGGAGATCACCTTCGAGCACACGCTGAAGGCACCCCGGCCGGCCGAATCCTTCATGGTGCTGGCCGCCGACAAATGCGGCCCCGGCGCCTACAACCTGCCGCTCTATCTCGCCTTCGCCGATCCCATGTACTGCGCCGGCCTGATGCTGCCGCAGATGATCAAGGGCTTCGCCTTCCACGTCATCGACATGGACAACGCCAAGGCCGACAGCATCGTCGAGCTCGCGGCACCGGAGGAGAGCTACCACATCGCGGCCCTCCTGCGCGACAACGAGCGCTTCGGCATCGACGCCATCGTCTCGCGCACCTACGGCGAGCAGGCGGTAGCGGTCTCGGCGCAGCGCCTGCATTCGATCGCCGGCAAGTACACCGGCAAGGACGATCCGGTGGCGATCGTCCGCAACCAGGGAATCTTTCCCGCCCCGGAGGAGCTGCTGTCGCCGTTCGCGAAGGCGCATTTCGTGGGCGGGGACGCGCGCGGCTCGCACGTCATGCCGCTCATGCCCGTGCCGCTCAACACGGCGGTGACCGGCCTCTACTGCCTGCCGATCGTCTCCTGCATCGGCTTCTCGCTGGACGCCGACGGCCGGTTCTCCGAGGGCTACACCGACTTCTTCGCCAATCCGGCGTGGGACGAGGTGCGCTTACGCGCCCAGGCGAAGGCGATCGAGATGCGCAGCCAAGGCTGGTCGGGTGCGGCGATGCTGCCCTATGCCGAGCTGGAATACGGGGGTTTTCGCGAGACCGTGAGCGGGCTGCTCGAGCGCTTCCGCCTGCGCGCTTGAGCCGATCCCTCCTGCGCCGGCCCGAGCGAAACGTCCCGCCGAGAGCGGGAATAGCCGGCCCCTGGCGGTGTTCATCCCGTTGCCGGCGATGCCAGCGCCGGCCGAGGGAGAACGAAGGGGAAGGGATCATGCGCGCGATGGCGACCATGTTCCGGCAGCCGGCCCGGCAGGCGGCGGCGCTCCTGCTCGGCCTCGCCGCGCAGGCCTGGGCAGCGGCGCCTACGCCGGTGAACGTGGCGATGAGCAACGCGCCCGACGGCACGCAGAGCTTGCGGCTCGACCGCAGCCAGGTGCCAGCGGGGCCGGTGCGGTTCGTGGTGCGGAACCTCTCCGCCGACACGGTTCACGAGTTCCTGGTGGCGAAGGCTCCGGCAGGACCGCCGCCGATGGCCCGCACGGGCAGCCGAGTCGACGAGAGAAGGCTCGAAGGCCTCGAGGAGCTGGGCGACCTCGGGCCCGGAAGGAGCGGCTCCCTGTCGATGCGGCTGCGCCCCGGCCGTTACGTCCTGTTCTGCAACGAGCCCGGCCACTTCGTGGCCGGCATGCACGCCGAACTCATCGTCACGGAGTAGGATCGAGGGCAGCGCCCCGAAGGGATGCGGAGGGCCGGCCGGGATGGAGGATCTGCTGCTCCGGATCGAGGCGGAGATCCCGGCACTCCGCCGCTACGCCCGCGTCCTCCTGCACGACAGCGACGCTGCGGACGATCTCGTTCAGGATTGCCTCGTGCGTGCGCTCTCACGTCTCCATCTCTGGCGCCGGCCCGGCAACCTGCGTGCCTGGCTGTTCACGATCCTGCGTCACATCCAGCTCAACCAGCGGCGCTCGGCCGCGCGCAGCCCGCCGCCTCTGCCGCTCGCCGAGGGCGAGGAGCCCAGCGTCGCCGCTGGACAGATCAGCCGCATCGAGGTGGCCGAGACGCTGCGGGCCTTCGCCCGGCTGCCCGAGGAGCAGCGCGAGGTCCTGTCTCTCGTCGTCGTCGAGGGCCTGCGCTATCGGGAGGTCGCCGACCTCCTCGACATCTCGGTCGGAACGGTCATGTCGCGGCTGGCGCGGGGTCGCGAGCGGCTGCGGCAGATGAGCGAGGATCCCGGCACCGTCACCCCTTTCCGGAGGCTCCCATGAGCGGCGCGGAGCCGCATCCCGATCTCGAGGAGCTCGGCGCCTATCTCGACGGCGAGCTGGACGAGAAGCATCGGGCCACGATCGCTGCCCATCTCGCCGTCTGCCCGATGGATCGCGAGCGGGTCGCGGCCTACCGACGCTGCGATGCGGCGCTCAGGATCGGTGTGAAGGCGCTCGTGGCCGAGCGGGCGCCGGTCCGGCTCGCCAGCATCCTCCACGCCCACCGCGGGCGGCGCCGGCGGCGCGCCGCCATCGCCGCCGGGGTGCTGGCGCTCTTGGTCGGAGGTGGCGCTGCCTGGTGGGCCGTCGGGCCGGCCGGGGAGCCGACGGCCGATCTCGTCCAGATGGTGCAGGACGCGGATGCGGCCTACCGCGTCTATCCGCTCACGTCCCCGGAAAAGGAAGGTACCCTCGATCCCGCGACCCTGAGCGCCCGGCTCTCGCAGCAGCTCGGCACCGCAGTCCGGGTTCCGATCCTGGAGCGCTGGGGCTTCCGGCTGAGCCGCGATCAGCTCCTGGTCACCCGTTACGGCCTCGCCGCCCAGCTCACCTATGTCGATGCGGGCGGGCGCAGGCTCACCTGCCTCTTCCGCCGGCGACCCGTCTCCGGCGACGTCGAGCCGCGCTTTCGCGAGGAAGACGGGGTGGTGACGGCCTACGGCGCGGAGGGCGAGCTCGGCTACGTCATGACCAGTTCCCTTCCCCGCCACGAGCTCCATCCCATCGCCGAGGCGGTCTATCGCGCGCAAGAGTCCTGAGCGGGAATAACCCCGGCGCTGCGGTGTTCGCCGAGGAGCACGCCACCATCGGCGCGGGCGAGGCCCGGATGGCCTCGAGGAGAGGGAGGGCAGCATGACGACGCTGCGTCAGCGTCTACGAGCTTCGGCGGCGATACTGGTCTTGAGCCTGATGACGGCACTGCCACTGCAGGCGGCGGACCCGGCATCGGCCGGCCACGGCGGCAGCATGGCATTCGTGGTGCGCAACCTCGTGTCGGACGTTCCGGGCCGGGCCGAGCACACCGACCGGAACCTCGTCAACGGCTGGGGCCTCGCCTTCGGCCCGACCACCCCGGCCTGGGTCGCCGACAACGGCACCGACGTCTCCACGGTCTATGACGGGAACGGCAACGCCCTGCCGCTCGTCGTCGCCATTCCGGGCGGTGCCCCTACCGGAATCGTGTTCAACGGCACGGGCGTGTTCAGGGTCCGCATGGGCCACACGCGGGCTCCGAGCCGCTTCATCTTCTCGAGCGAGGCGGGCGTCATCGCCGGCTGGTCGCCGGATGTCGACCGGACGCACGCGATCGCGCAGTTCCATGCGCGCGACGGAGCGATCTATAAAGGTCTCGCCCTCGCCTCGAGCGGCCACCAGCCCTACCTCTACGCCACCGACTTCCACAACGCCAAGATCGACGTTTTCGACGGCCGGTTCCGACGCGTCCGGCTCGCGGGCGACTTCATGGACCCGCGGCTCCCGCGGGGCTTCGCGCCCTTCGGCATCCAGAACATCGGCGGCAGGCTCTACGTGACCTACGCCAAGCAGGACCGGGACCGCGAGGACGACGTCCACGGGCCCGGTCTCGGCTTCGTCGACGTGTACGACGCGGAAGGCCACCTGCTCCGGCGGCTCGCGAGCCGGGGTGCCCTCGACGCCCCTTGGGGCCTCGCCCGAGCGCCCGAGCATTTCGGCCGCTTCGGCGGCGACATCCTCGTCGGCAATTTCGGCGACGGGATCATCAACGCCTATGATCCGAGGACCGGCGCGTTCGCGGGCAGCCTGCGCGGACCGGACGGCCGGCGGATCGTGATCGACGGGCTCTGGGGCCTGAGCTTCGGCAACGGCATCCCGACCCAGCCCGAGGACACCCTGTTCTTCGCGGCCGGCCCCGACGACGAGAGCCACGGCCTGTTCGGCCGGATCGACGCCGCCGGTCGCGGCGACGACGATCACGGTCACGGTGGCTACCGCTACTGAGGGCAGCGCAAGGGCGATCCGCGCTCACGCGGCGGCGAGGCGGTCGATCTTCGCCGCCATGATGAAGTCGTTCTCATGCAGGCCCTTGATCTTCTTGGTCTGCAGCGAGACCGTGGCATGGCCCCAGCCGAAGCAGATCTCCGGATGGTGGCCTTCGGCCTCGGCGAGCTCCGCGACGCGTCCGACAAAGGCGAACGCGTCGCGGAAGTTCTTGAAGCGGTAGCCGCGCTGGATGCGCCGCCCGTCGTCGACCAGCTCCCAGTCCGGGACCTGGCCGAGATAGCGGGCGGCCTCGTCGCGCTCCAGGGGCGGAATCCCGCCCCGGCACGGCGTGCAGGTCTTCTCGGCGAGCGCGTCGGTCATGGCAGAGCCCTCCGTTCGTGCGATGGATGTGGGGTGGCGGCGGCCGACGGCAAAGCCGTGTCCTGATCCGCGGCACCCTGACCTCTTACCAGAGCGGCACGGACAGGCTCTTCTCGTCCGCGCCATGGACGATCTCGCCCTTGCCCGCGCCCTTCACGTCGCCGCCGTAACCTTGTGGATCGGCGGTGTCGCCTTCGTCACCACCGTGCTGCTGCCGGCCGTGCAGCGCGAGGTGCCGAAAGCGCAGCGCGTCGATTTCTTCGAGCGAATCGAGGGGCGGTTCGCCTGGCAGTCGCGGGCGACGACGCTGATCGCGGGCGCGAGCGGCCTCTACATGCTGCACGGGCTCGATCTCTGGGAGCGATTCCTCGATCCCGGCTACTGGTGGATGCACGCCATGGTGCTGACCTGGCTCGTGTTCACCCTGATGCTGTTCGTGCTCGAGCCGCTGTTCCTGCACCGCTGGTTCCGCACCCGTGCGACGCGCGACCCTGCCGGGACCTTCCGGCTCGTCCTGCGGCTGCATCGCGCGCTGCTGACGCTGGGGCTCGTCACCGTGCTCGGCGCCGTGGCGGGGGCCCACGGCTGGTATCCGTTCTGACCCCCCGGCTTCGGGGTCAGGTGGTGGCGATGGCGTCGTAGCCCTGCTCGTTGAATTCGATCAGGCAGAAGCCATGGCCGAACGGATCGGCGAACTGGGCGATCCGGCCGTAAGCCCCCTCGCGGACCTCGCCTTCGGGCCGGGCACCGGCCGCCACGGCACGGCGCACGGCGGCATCGAGATCGCTCACCACGATGTCGAGATGGACGGGTGTCCAGTGCCGGTCATAGTTGCGCGTCCGCGCGGCACCCGGTGCTATGGCGCTGCCGGCGGACTTCGCCAGGAGATAGAGCTTCGCGCAAGCACCTAAAAGCTCGACGAAGCCGTCACCGAAGCGGCGCCCGACCGAAAGGCCCAGGGCTTCGCAGTAGAAGCGCTCGGCGCGCGCGAGGTCGTCCACGTCGATGTTGACGAGCAGCTCGATCGTCACGGATTGCCCCCTTCACCTCGATCGCCGTCCATAGGATCGTACAGAGACTAGAGGGCACCGTGTTCCGACGCGAGCATCCGATCTCGAACGCGATCGCCGAGGGTTCATCATCGCCACGTTGGCCCGCCATCGCTTCAGGCATATGCCCAGGAGGGAGCAGGTGGCTTCGGAGCGGCGCGTCGAGCTGTTCAGGAACGGCCGCCATCAGGCAGTACGTATTCCCCGCGAGTTCGAGCTGCCGGGGGAAGATGCGATCCTGCGCAAGGAGAAAGTCCGGCTGATCATCGAGCCGGCGCCAGCCAAGGCCTTGCTGGCGGTCCTGGCCAGCCTTCGACCGATCGAGGAGAAGTTCCCGCAGATCGAGGAGCTGCCGCACGCGCCGGTGAGGCTTGGACGTGCGCCTTCCCGGTGACCGGAGCGGTCGCCCGCTCCGGCCGATGGGACGTTCAGCCGAGCCGCGCGAGGGCGGCGGCCGGGTAGTCGGTGTAACCCTTGGCGTCGCCGCCGTAGAAGGTGCTCTGGTCGGGCTCGTTCAGAGGCGTGCCCGTGAGGAAGCGGAGCGGCAGGTCGGGGTTGGCGATGAAGAGCTTGCCATAAGTGACGGCGGTGGCCCAACCGCGCTCGATCGCTTCGGCTCCGCGCGCGGCGTCGTAGCCGCCGTTGGCGAGATAGGGGCCGTGCCAGCGCTCGCGGATCCGGCGTAAGATTTCCTGCTGCTCCGGGCTCAAGGGCGCACCCATCTGCTCGACCACGTGGAGGTAGGCGAGGCCGAAGCGGTTCAGGGCCTGGGCGGCATGGCCGAAGGTCGTGGCGGGATCGCTGTCGGACATGCCGTTGAAGGGGTTCAGGGGCGAGAGGCGCACGCCGACCCGGTCCGCACCCCAGACCTCGGCCACGGCCTCCGTGACCTCGAGCAGGAAACGGGCCCGGTTCTCGGGGCTGCCGCCGTAGCGGTCGGTGCGTCTGTTGGTGCCGTCGCGCAGGAACTGGTCGATCAGGTAGCCGTTGGCGCCGTGCACCTCGACGCCGTCGAAACCCGCCGCTTTGGCGTATTCTGCGGCGCGGCGGAACTGGGCGACGAGACCCGGGATCTCGTCCGTCTCGAGCGCCCGTGGGATGGGATGCGGCTGCATCCCGTCATAGGTCCAGGACTGGCCCTCGAGCCGGACGGCCGAGGCCGAGACCGGAAGCGCTCCACCGGGCTGGAACGATTCGTGGCTGACCCGGCCGCAATGCCAGAGCTGGACGACGATCCGGCCGCCGGCCGCGTGCACGGCGTCGGTCACCTTGCGCCAGCCTTCGGCCTGGGCCTCCGTATAGAGGCCGGGGGTCAGGATGTAGCCTTGCGCACCGGGGCCCATCTGCGTCGCCTCGGTGACGATCAGACCGGCCGAGGCGCGCTGCGCGTAGTAGAGGGCTGCCAGCGGACCAGGCACCTCGTCGCGCCGAGCGCGGCTGCGGGTGAGCGGCGCCATCAGGACCCGGTTCGGGATCTCGATGGCGCCGAGACGGGTCGGGGTGAACAGGATGGAAGAAGTGGGCATCGCCGATCTCGCACGCGAGGAGGTCAGAGGGTGTCGTCGATCCAGGCCTGGAGCCGGGCCTTGGGCAGAAGACCTACCTGGCTTCCGACCGGTTGGCCGTCCTTGAACAGGAAGAGAGTCGGCACGCTGCGGATGCCGAAGCGGACCGCGGTCTCGGGGTTGGCGTCGACGTCGAGCTTCACGACCGTGACCTTGCCGGCGTTCTCCTGCGCCAGATCCTCGAGGATCGGCGCCAGCGCCTTGCAGGGGCCGCACCAGCTCGCGGTGAAGTCGACCAGCACCGGGCTCGGTGCGGCCAGCACGTCGCTGGCGAACGAGCCGTCGGTGATCTCGCGAACGGCCTTGCTTTCGGCCATGGGATCGTCTCCTGTTCGTTACTGAACGGTCAAGAATACGGGACGGTCCTGCTCAACGCAGGACCTCGGCCACGGCGGCCACGGCATCGTCGAGCCAGGCCGGATCGGGGCGCGCGCGGGCGAGGACCAGCATTCCCTCCATGCACACGGTGAGAAACCGGGCGAGCCGCACCGGGTCGTGGGTCGCTGCGATCTCGCCGCGCGCCTGCGCCTGCCGCACGGCGGCCGCGAAGGCGCGCTCGAACCGGTCGAGGCTCCGCGCCGCCTGACAGGCGAGGTCGGGATCGCGGTCGGCGAGCTCGATGGCGCAATTGGTGACGAGACAACCCTTGCGCTCGCGATCGCAGGCCGCATCGCGGGCAAGGCCTTGAAAGAGCGCCAGGATCTCGGTCCGGCCGGCCTGTGGGGTTTCGAGGACGGCGAGGCGCTCGCCGAGGGCCGTGTCGAGATAGCGGGCGAGCGCTTTCAGGAACAGGCGGCGCTTGTCGCCGAAGGCGCCGTAGAGGCTGCCGCGGTGAAGCCCGGTCGCCTGCTCGAGCTCGTCGAGGGTGGCACCCTCGAAGCCCTTGGCCCGGAACACCTCGAGCGCCCGCTGCAGCACCTGCTCCTCGTCGAACTCGCGCGGTCTCGCCATGACGGATGGTCTCCTCGCAAAGGAGATGATATTTCTGACCGTTCGTTCAAGAACCGACTCCGACGCATGGCCGGGTTGCGAAAAGAAAGGTGGCGGCCCGAACGGGCCGCCACCGCTTCCGGACCGCGCGGGCTCAGATCGCCTTCAGATCCTCGTGGACGATCGGCAGGCTGCGGATGCGCTTGCCGGTCGCGGCGAAGATGGCGTTGCACAAGGCAGGCGCAAAGGGCGGCACGCCGGGCTCGCCCACGCCGCCCGGAGGTGCTTCGCTCTCGACCAGATGCACTTCGATCCGCCGCGGCGCGTTCGCCATGCGCGCCACCGGATAGTCGTGGAAATTGCTCTGCTGGATGGCGCCGTCCTTGGCCGTGATCTCGCCGAAGAAGGCAGCGCTCAGCGCGTAGATGCAGGCACCTTCCATCTGCGCCTTCACCCGGTCGGGGTTGACGACCGTGCCGGCATCGACCGCCATCACCACGCGCGGGATGTGGACCGTACCGTCCGGCGCCACCTCGGTCTCGACCACGGTCGCGACGTAGGTGAGGAAGCTGCGGTGCGCGGCGATGCCCATCCCGCGTCTGGGCCCGAGCGGCTGCCCCCAGCGCGCCTTCTCGGCGGCGAGCTTCACGACGTGCGCGAGCCGGCCGGTGTCAACGGGGTAGATCTCGACCGAGCCGTCGTAGTTGAAGTAGTCGGCGACACCGCCCTGCGTGAGATCGATATGGCGCGGCGGGCCGATCAGCTCGAGGAGATACTCGACCCGGTCGCGGTTGCCGGCGGCCACGGCGAGCTCGTCGACGAAGCTGCCGATGGCGAAGGCGTGGAAGATGTTCTGCACCGAGCGCTTCCAGCCGATGCGCACGTGCACGTCGGCCTCGCCCGCCTCGAGGCGGATGTTCGGGATGGCGTAGGGCAGGTCGGTGAGGCCGAAATCGAGCTCCCAGCCCCAGGGCAGGCGCTGGGTCTGGTCGAAGATCGACATGATGGGCGGGAACACGGTGCGGTGATGCCAGGCGACCGGCTTGCCGTCGGCGCCCAGGGCGGCGCGGACGGTCTGCGCCGCGGCGGCGTGATAGTAGCCGTTCCTGATGTCGTCCTCGCGGCTCCAGGTGACCTTGACCGGGGCACCCACGGCCTTGGAGACGAAGGCGGCCTCGGCGCCGAAGTCGGGCTTGGACTTGCGGCCGAAGGCGCCGCCCAGGAGGGTGACGTGCGCCGTGACGTTCGCGGCGTCCATGCCGATCGCGGCGGCGGCGGTCTTGCGCAGCGCCTGCGCGTCCTGACAGCAGGCCCAGACCTCGGCCCGGTCGTCCCGCACGTCGGCGACGGCGGCCGGGACCTCCATCGGCGCATGGACGAAGTGCGGACTCCAGTAGGCCGCCTCCACCACCTTCAGGCTCCTGTCGGCGAAGGCGGCATCGACGTCGCCCTCGACCCGGCGCACCTTGCCCGGTTTCGTCGCCGTGGTCTCGAGCGCCTTGCGGTAGGCGCTGGATTCGTAGACCGCGTGGGGCCCGGGATCCCACTGGATCTTCAGACGCTTCCTGCCCTCCATGGCGGCCCAGGTGTTGCTCGCGACCACGGCGAGACCACCCAGAGCCTGGAACTCGACCGGCTCCTTGGGCGGCGGGATCTCCACGACCCGCTCCACCCCCGGCACCTTCAGGGCCTCGCTCGCGTCGTAGGACACGAGCCTGCCGAGCAGCACCGGGCAGCGCTGGATCGAGGCGTACTTCATGCCGGGAAGCCGCACGTCGATACCATAGACCGCCCGGCCGTGGGTGATGTCGTCGAGATCGACCTGGCGCATCGGCTTGCCGATGTAGCGCCAGTCCTTGCGGGGCTTCAGCTTCAGCTCCTCGGGCCGCGGCACCGGCAGCTCGGCCGCGATGGGCGCCAGCTCGCCGAATCCGGCCTTCCTGCCCGTCGCGACCTCGACGAAGCCCTCGCCCTGCTTCTCGCGCCGGACATGCACGACCTCGTGGTTGCGCGCCCGGCACTCGGAGACGTCGACGCCCCAGCTCTTCGCAGCCGCCTGCTCCAGCATCATCCGCGCCGCGGCGCCGAACTCGCGCATGCGC
The DNA here is from genome assembly GCF_037908215.1 of Benzoatithermus flavus. Taxonomy (NCBI): domain Bacteria; kingdom Pseudomonadati; phylum Pseudomonadota; class Alphaproteobacteria; order Geminicoccales; family Geminicoccaceae; genus Benzoatithermus; species Benzoatithermus flavus. The sequence continues at coordinate 149,132 of NZ_JBBLZC010000006.1, forward strand.
TGGAAGTTCTTGACCACGCTGCGCGAGCCGTCGGTGTACTGGTCGCCGTATTTCTCGTCGCCCTCGGCTTGGGTGACGACGATGCGGTTCCAGTCCGCCTCGAGCTCGTCGGCGAGGAGCTGGGCCAGGCCCGTGCGGATGCCCTGGCCCATGTCGGAGCGGTGCGCGGTGAGCGTCACCGTGCCGTCGATGCCGATCGAGACGAACAGGTTGGGGGCGAAGGGTGTCGGCAGGTTGGGGACCGCGAGCGCGCGGCCCGACGCCAGGAATTCGCCGCCCAGGACGAACGTGGCGGAGCCGGCAGCAATGCCCCTCAGCACGCCGCGGCGGCTGAGATTGACGATGGCGCGCATGTCAGATGGCCTCCGCTGCCGCCTTGATCGCCGTGCGGATGCGCGTGTAGGTGCCGCAGCGGCAGATGTTGGTCATGACTGCGTCGATCTCGGCGTCGGTGGGTTTGGGGTGCTCCTTCAGGAGAGCCGCCGCCGCCATGATCTGGCCGCTCTGGCAGTAGCCGCATTGGGGCACGTCGTGCTCGGCCCAGGCCTTCTGCACCGGATGGTCGCCGTTGGCCCCCAGCCCTTCGATGGTGGTGACGGCGCCGGTGACGCTACCGACCGGGACGCTGCACGAGCGGGTCGCGGCCCCGTCGATGTGGACCGTGCAGGCGCCGCACTGGGCGATGCCGCAGCCGTACTTGGTGCCCGTGAGGCCGATGACGTCCCTGATCACCCAAAGAAGCGGCATCTCGGGCGGCACGTCGATCTCGTGCCGTACGCCGTTCACGACAAGGCTCACTGTCACGTCGTTGCCTCCCTTTGTATGTTCAATGAGCATTTCAGCACGCGGCGTGTTCAGCCACAATATGGAGTCGGCACCATAGCCGATGTGAAAAGCTCGTATCGGTGCGGAGATAGCGGACCATCGGCTGGATTCCCGCAAGCGAGCTGCCGTGAAGGACACACCATGCTCATTGCCGACCTGGCCGCCTGGCTCGTCGAGGAGAGCGAGCGCCGCGGGGAGCTTTCGTCTCTCTTCGAGGGCTTCTGCACCCGGCTCGATGCGGCCGGGCTCGGGCTCTGGCGGACGACGCTGGGCCTCGAGACGCTGCATCCCGAGCTCAGCGGCATCATGCTCCGCTGGCACCCGCAGGCGGGCATGCTCGAGCCGCGCAAGACCCCGCGCGCCGGCGTCCTCGCGAGCGAGAGCTACCTGCGCAGCCCGGTCAAGGTCGTGGACGACACGGGCCGGCCGTTCCGCTGGCGCGCCGGCGAGCCCATGCTCGGGATGCCGCTGCTCGCGGAGCTCGCCGGGGAGGGGGTCACCGACTACGTGATGCTGCCGCTGCCGTTCCTCGACGGCTCGCGCACGGCGGTGATGTCCTTCGCCACGCGTGCGCCGGGCGGGTTCACGGCCGAGCACTATCGAACGCTGGCGCAGGCGGCGCGCCTCTTCAGCCCCTGGGCGGAGCGGGTGCTCCTGCGCAAGATCGCACTCGGCCTGCTCGAGGCCTATGTCGGCCCGGCGGCCGGGCGGCGCGTCTACGACGGGCAGATCGAACGCGGCGACGTGGAGACGATCACGGCCGCGATCCTGTGCTGCGACCTGCGCGGCTTCACGGCACTCTCGGACCGGCTGCCGCGCCGCGAGGTCGTGGGCCTTTTGAACCGCTGGTTCGAGGTGACGGGCGCGGCGATCGAAGGCGAGGGCGGTGAGATCCTGAAGTTCATGGGCGACGGCCTGCTCGCCGTGTTCCCGATCGAGGGCGAGCCGGCCGCAACCTGCGGGCGAGCACTCCTGGCGGCCGAGGCGGCACTCGCGGGCACGGCAGCGCTCGACCCCGAGCTCGTGGCCGCAGGCCACCACACGCTGCGCTTCGGCGTCGGGCTCCATCGCGGCGACGTCGAGCTCGGCAATATCGGCACGCGCACCCGCCTCGACTTCACGGTGATCGGCCCCGCCGTCAACATGGCGAGCCGGCTCGAGAGCCTCACGAAGGAGCTCGGCGAGCCGGTCGTCGCCTCGGCCGCGTTCGCGGCGGCGGTGGGGCGCCGGATGCGGCCCCTGGGCTCCTACCGTTTGCGCGGGATCGCCGAGCCGGTGGCGGTGTTCGGCCTCGAAGGACCCGCTTTCGCCTGAGCGGGTCCCGCGGGCGGGAAGGACTCAGGGTGCGGGACTCGCCAGCGGCTTGCCCTTCTCGACGACGTAGGTGACGATGACCCGGCTCGGGCGGTCGCCGGTGCCGCGCGCGTTGTGGACCTTGCCCGCCGGAATGATCCAACTGTCGCCCGGCCCCAGGGTTCTGGGCGGCATGCCTTCGACCTCGAGCACGCTGGTGCCTTCGATCTGGTAGCCGAGCTCGGTGCCCGGGTGGGTGTGCCGTCCGCTCTCCACGCCGGGCGGCACCTCGACCAGGACGACGAGGCCTTCGCGGCCCGTGAGATCGGCGAGGTCCGCCTTCTGCAGGACGGTGCGCTTGAACGGCAGCGGCTGAACGTCGGCGGCCGATACGGGAGCGCTCAAGATGGCCGTCGTGGCCACGAGACCGAGCCCGAGGAGAGTGCTACGGATCGTCATGGTTCCTGGCTCCATCGAACGGGAACGGGAATGCTCGCAGGCCCATGGCGAGAGCGCTAGGACGTGCCCGTCACAGAAGGGGCGTTTTCTACCGCTCATCGTTCCGGCAGGCCCGCCTTGCGCAAGCCCTCGACGATCCGCTGGTACTGGGCGAGGAACACGGGATTGTCGGACCAGCCCTCGTGCTGCCAGCGCTCGACGGTGTAGCCCGGCATGACGCGGCGCAGCTCGGCCACGGCGGCCCGGGCCTCGTCCATTCGCCCGGTCCAGGCATAGGCCGAGGCGAGATCGACATAAGCGACCCAGTAGTTGGACCTGCTGCACCAGGCGATGGCGGCCTCGTCCTGGGCGAGGTGGGTGTGAGCGTGGCAGATGCCGAAATACCACAAGCTCAGGAGGGGATCGCGCGGGCTGAGGCGGAGTGCGGTCTCGAGCGGGGCGAAGGCCTCCTCGGCACGGCCGGCGCGGACCAGTGCCCGGCCGATATTGCCGTAGGCCGGCGCCAGATCGCGGTTGCTCGCGATCGCGGCCTGGTACTCGGCGATGGCGGGGTCGAAATCCTTCCGCGCCATCAGGATGTCGCCCCGGACATAGTGCGCCATGGCGTGGTTCGGCGCTCGCGCGAGCACCTGTGCCACCAGCGCCTCGGCGCGGTCCAGATCCTCCTTCGGGGTCGGGCTCCAGCGGCTGTTGACCCGCGTGGAAAGCGTGCGGGCGAGGCCGACCAGAGCCTGGGACAGCCCGGGATCGATGCGCAGCGCCGCCTCGAACAGATCCTGCGCTCTTTGGAGCTGCTCCGCCGAGAGGGGCTGGTTCAGGACCGACCAGGCGCGCATGGCGAGATCGACGGCATCGGGGTCGTTCGGCCGCTCCGCCGCCACGCGGCGGCTCTCGGCGTCGGTCAGCTCGAGATCGAGCGTGCGGGCGAGGCGGCCGGTGATCGCGTCCTGCAGCTCCATCGACCGGGTCCAGTCGCCCTCGATCCGGTCGGCCCACACCTCGCCGCCGGTCGCGGCGTCGATGAGCTGCACGTTGACCCGGACCTGGCTGCCGGCCCGGCGCAGGCTGCCGGTGAGGACGTAGCGCACCCCGAGCTCGCGGCCGACCTGCTTCGGGTCCGAAGGCCTGCCCTTGTAGGCGAAGGCGGTGCTGGAGGCGATGACGAAGCTGCCGTCGATGCGGGCAAGATCGGTGATGAGGTCGTCGGTGATGCCGTCGGCGAAATATTCCTGCTCGGGATCGCCGCCGAGATTGGCGAAAGGCAGCACCGCGATGGACAGGCGGGGGGCCGGGACGGGTGCCGTCGGGCTTCCGGGCGGCAAGATGGTGGCGGGTGCCGCAGGAACGGCCGGGGGAGGACGTTCCAGCCGCCACGCCGCGGCGGAGGCGGCGAGGACTCCAGCGCAAGTCACGGCGAGGAAAAGAGGCCGGCGGCCCGGCAGCCACCGGTGCGCCACGGCGGCCGCGGCGGGCTCCCGAGGCGGCAGGGTGGTCAGGGCGGCAGCCGGCAGGGCATAGACATGGACCGGGCGCGCGATGCTCTTCACCGTCTTTTCGCCCCGATCCTCGAACGGGTAGGGCAGCCGGTCGCGCACCTGCTCGCGGACGATGGCGGAGACGCAGATCCCGCCCGGCTCGGCCAGCCCTTCGAGACGTGCCGCGACGTTGACGTCGTCGCCCAGGATGTCGCGGCCGTCGGCGATGACGTCGCCGACATGGATGCCGATGCGAAAGCGGATGCGCTCGTCCTCGGGCCGGTCGAGGTCGCGCTGCGCCATGGCGCGCTGGATCTCGACCGCCGTCTCGACCGCGCCGACGACGGAGGGGAACTCGACCAGGGCGCCGTCGCCCATCAGCTTGACGATCCGGCCGCCGTGGCCGGCGATGGCGGGCTCGATCAGCTCCTTGCGCACCGCCTTGAGCCGGCGGATGGCGCCGCGCTCGTCGGCCCGGGTCAGGCGCGCATAGCCCACCACGTCCGCCGTGAGCACGGCGGCGAGCCGGCGGTCGGTGCGCAGAGCGGCCAAAGGCCTCGTCCTTCGCGTTGGCTCCCGTGCCATCCCAGAATAGACTGGCGAGGAATGTCGCGCGAGTTGGAACTGGCACCGCTGCCGTTCGTTGCTGCATCATGCGCGTGACCGTCATCCACAACCCGTCGGCCGGCGACGGGGATCTCTCGCGGGACGATCTTCTGGAGCTCGTCTGGCAGGCCGGCCTCACGCCGACCTATGGCGAGGCCAAGGACCCGCAGCTCGCCGCGCTGCTCCGCCAGCCGGCGGAGTTCGTGGCCGCGGCCGGTGGCGATGGGACCGTGGCGAAGCTCGTTCTGGCACTCGAGGACCGGAGCGTGCCGGTCGCGATCCTGCCGGCTGGTACTGCCAACAACATCGCCCGCTCGTTCGGGATCGGCGGGCCGGCGCCGATCGTGATCGACGGCTGGGCCGGTGCCATGCGGCGGCGCCTCAGGGTCGGACATGCCGCGGGGCCTTGGGGCTCCGAGAGGTTCGTCGAGGCGGTCGGGATCGGCGCTCTCGCCGCTGCCATGGCGGCCGCTGCCGGGATGCCGGCGCCGACGGGCGAGCGGATGGCGCGGGCGCGCGAGGCACTGCGGCGAGCGCTGGAAGAGGCGCGACCGCTCGAGGCGGCGGTGACGATCGACGGCGAGGCGCTACCCGGTGATCTCCTGCTCGTCGAGGTCATGAACATTCCTTATGCCGGCTCGGGGCTGAAGCTGGCGCCGCAGGCGGATCCGGGCGACGAGCTCCTCGACGTGGTGGCGCTCGAGGCAGGGCAGCGCGGGGCGATGCTGGCCTGGCTCGCGGAGCCGGAGCCGTCCTCGCCCGCACCGGTGAGCGTGCGGCGCGGGCGGACGGTCGGCTTCATGTGGGCCGGCGAGCCCTTGCATCTCGACGACGAGTTCCCGCGCACACCCGAGCAGCCGGGCCGGGTCGAGCTCGGGCTCGAAGCCGAGCCCGTGATCGTTCTGGTTCCTGCAGCGGCGGGGCCGGCATGAGCGGGGTCGAGCCTCTTCCGGCCACGGAGCTGGCGGCGCTCGAGCGCATGGCGGTGGAGCTCGCCGGGCTCGCCGCGGCCGAGATCACGACCGCCCTCGGGCGGACGCTGGCGGTGCGCTACAAAGGAGCGCGGCCGGGCGAGGTGGCGCCCAAGGACCCCGTCTCGGAGGTCGATCACAAGGTCGAGGTGCTGGTGCGCGCACGGCTCGGCGAGCGCTTCCCCGAGCACGGCATCGTCGGCGAGGAGATCGACGAGCCCGTGCACGGCAGCCACGACATCGTCTGGGTGATCGATCCGATCGACGGCACCGCCAACTTCGTCAACGGCCTGCCGCTGTTCGCGGCCGCGATCGGCGTGCTGCATCGCGGTCGGCCCGTCGCGGGTGCGCTCTGGTGCTCGACCAGCCATGCGCTCAGAGCCGGAATCTATCATGCGCGCGCGGGCGGACCGCTCGCGTTCGAGAACGAGCCTTTGGCGCAGCGCCGCAACGTGGCCTTGCGCCGGCACCTCGCCGGCGAGCCCGAAGCCACGGCGGATACCGATCTGCCCTGGGACGTGCGCAAGACCGGCTCGGCCGCGATCGAGTGCGCGTTCGTGGCGGCAGGTCTGTTGCGGGTCGCGCGCTTCGAGCGGCCCAATGTCTGGGACGTGGGCGGCGGGATAGCGCTGGTGCAAGCCGCCGACGGCGAGGTGCGGGTGCGCGAGGCCGGAGGCTGGGTGCCCTTTACGGGCTTCGGCGACCGGGAGGAGGCGCGCCGCTGGCGCCGGCCCATGATCCTGGGCGAGCGGGACGCGGTCGAGCGCTTGTGCCGCGCTCATTCCTGAGCGCTTAGGCCGTGCGCTCGTGCCGGGTGGCACCGAGGTCGAGCAGGAGCGCCAGGACCAGCGCCGCTGCCCCCAGCGCGAACAGGAGGGCGTAGTCGCCGCTCCGGGCGAACAGGGCCGAGAGACCGTAAGCCGCGGCGGCCTGGCCCAGCGCGAAGGCGGTGGTGGCGATGCTCCAGGCGGCGGCCCGCCGGGCCGGGTCCGCGTGCGGCAGGAGCTCGTGCACGCGGCCCAGGACCAGCGGCACCACACCCGGAACGGAGGCACCGACGACGAGGCTGGAGACGACGAGCCAGAAGGCACCGGGCAGCAGGGCCGGCAGGGCGACGGCTGCCGCCTGCAGCAGCAGCGCCGAGCGCACGGCCAGGCGGAAGCCGATCCGGTCGGCGAGGTGGCCCGCCAGCACCGGCCCGAGAAGGGCACCGACGCCGAACAGCACCCAATAATGGGCGCCGGTCGCGAGACCCCGGCCGAGCCCGCGGGCGACGAAGTCGACGAGGAACACCATGTGCGGGACCAGGCCCACGGCGTCGAGCCCGTACACGACATAGAGCGCCTTCAGCGCCGGTCCCGGATGCGGCGCCGAGAGTGCTGCCGGCCGGACGGGCAGGGCGCCCCCCTCGGGCCAGCCGCTCCAGGCGAGCACGGTGAGGAGGAGCGAGAGGGCGCCGAGGCCGCACCAGGTCAAGGTGAGGCCCACGCGCAAGAGGAGCGGCACCAGCGTGCCGGAGGCGGCGATGCCGAGGCCCACACCGGTGAAGATCGCGCCGCCGGCGAGCCCGCGCCGGGCGGGCGGCACGTGCGGCAGCACGGTGGGTGCCGCCAGCACCATGAGAGCGCCACCGGCGAAACCGGCGGCGAAGCGCCAGAAGAAGAACCAGAGGAAGGGCCAGGGGCCGGCGCAGGCGAAGAAGGCCGCGGTCGCGAGCAGCATCATCGCCCGCAGGACCCGAGCGGCCGGGAACCAGCCCGCCATGCGCCGGCCGAGGAGGGCACCGGCGAGATAGCCCGCGAGGTTGGCAGCACCCAGATAGGCGGCGTCCGACGGGTCGAACCAGCCGGCGCCGATGAGAGCCGGAAGCAGGGGCGTGTAGGCGAAGCGGGCGAGCCCGATCCCGACCAGGCTCGCGCACAGGCCCGCCAGAATCGCCCGCCAGACACCGACGCTCGTGGCCTCGTGGTGCATTCCCGCCTCCGCCTGGATGAGGGAGGGAAGCTAAGCGGCCGGGGTCGGTGCAGAGAACCGCTTTTTCTGCGAAGGTGCCCCCCAGCGCGGTCTGGCAGATGCTATGCTCGGGCCTATGGCCGAAGGAGGCCCAGCCATGCGGATCGAGGAGATCATGAAGGAGCTTTCGGCGGCGGCCGGACTGCCGGAAGAGGCGATCCGGGCCGCCGTGGCGCAGCCGCGCGATTCCGTTCCCGCCTTCGTCGCCGCGATCGAGCGCACGATCGCGAACCCGGCCGAGGACGAGGCTGCGACGGCGGTCTTCTTCATCTTCCATATCCTGGGCGAGATCGGGGCCAAGGAGGCGTACCGGCCGCTCACCCGGCTCCTGCAGCTTCCCTCCGAGCGACTCGACGCGCTCTTGGGCGACAGCATCGCCGAGACCGCGACGCGGGTGATGGTCGGGGTGTTCGACGGCGATCCCGCACCGCTCATGGAGCTGGTCGAGAACAAGCAGGCCGACGAGATGGTGCGGGCGCAGATGCTGGAAGCGCTGGCGGTGCTGGCGCGTCTCGGCCGCTGGGATCGCGGCGGCGCCGAGGCTTACCTGCACGGGCTGACCCAGCGGCTGCAGCCACGGGGCGAATCGTTCGTCTGGGTCGGCTTCGAGCAAGCGGTGGCGATGCTCGGGATGCGCGAGCTGCGTCCGTTCGTCCAGCGGCTGCACGAGCAGGAGTGGATCGATCCCACGATCGGCGACCTCGAGGACTTCGATGCCGATCTCGAGGCGGCGATGGACGATCCGGACGGCCCGCCGCTGCTCTGGGGCAAGCCGTTCGAGCCCTGGGAGGATACGGCCGAGGAGCTGCGCACCTGGCACAGCTTCTCGGGCGAGGCCGAGGCGGACGAGGACCGGGACGAGGACGAGCTCGATCTGCCGGACGAGCACGAGCCTCTGCTCGATCCCTGGCGCCATGTCGGCCGCAACGATCCCTGCCCGTGCGGCAGCGGCAAGAAGTTCAAGAAGTGCTGCCTACCGCGGCTCGAGGCCGAGGGGCTGCTCTGAGGTGCCGCTTCAGATGCGGCCTTCGAGCTGCAGGAAATTGCGCAGGAGGTCGTGGCCGTGCTCGGTGAGGACGGCCTCGGGGTGGAACTGGACGCCCACGATCGGGTGCTCGCGGTGGGCGAGGCCCATGATCTCGCCGTCCTCGCTGCGGGCGGTGACGCGAAGACACTCGGGCAGACCCTCGTCCCGGACGATCAGCGAGTGGTAGCGCGTGACCCTGAGCGGATCCGGCAGGCCGCGGAACACGCTGCTGCCGTCGTGGCGGACCAGCGAGGTCTTGCCGTGCATGGGCCGCAGCGCCCGCGTCACCCGGCCGCCGAGCGCGTCGCCGATGCACTGATGGCCGAGGCAGACGCCCAAGATCGGGATGCGGGCGCCGAAGGTCGCGATCACGGCGTTGCTGATCCCGGCCTCCCTGGGCGTGCAGGGGCCGGGCGAGACGACGATGTGGCTGGGTGCCAGGGCCGCGATCTCGCTCAGCGTGATCGCGTCGTTGCGCACGACGAGGCGGGGATGGCCGAGCTCGCTCACGTAGCGGGCGAGGTTCCAGACGAAGCTGTCGTAGTTGTCGATCAGGAGGATCAAAGCGCACCTCGCAGGGCCTCGATCAGCGCCTTGGCCTTCGCCAGCGTCTCGTCGTACTCGGCCGAGGGATCGCTGTCGGCGACGATGCCGCCGCCGGCCTGGAACGCGACCCGCCGGCCCTTGATGGCATAAGTGCGGATCGTGATGCTGGTGTCCATCCAGCCGTCGAAGCCGAGCCAGCCGATCGCCCCGCAATAGGGGCCGCGGCGGGTGGGCTCGAGCTCGGCGATGATCTCCATGGCGCGAATCTTGGGGGCACCGGTGATCGAGCCGCCGGGGAAGGTGGCGCGTAAAAGATCGACCGCATCGAGCCCTGCCGCGAGCTCGCCCGTCACGGTCGAGACCAGGTGATGCACGGTGGCGAAACTCTCGAGCACGCAGATCTCGGGTGTCAGCACCGTATGGTCGGCGCAGACGCGCGAGAGGTCGTTCCTCAGGAGATCGACGATCATCACGTTCTCGGCCCGGTCCTTCTCGCTCTCGAGGAGCTCGCGCGCGAGGCGCTCGTCGGTCTCGGGCGAACTGCCGCGCGGCCGGGTGCCCTTGATCGGGCGGGTCTCCACCTTCCGGCCGCGCAGCTCCAGGAAGCGTTCGGGCGAGGCCGAGGCGATCGCCACCTCGCCGAAGTCGAGGAAGGCCGCGAAGGGTGCGGGGTTGCGGCGGCGCAGGCGGTGGTAGAGGTCGAAGGGCGAGAGGCCTTGCGGCAGCTCGGCGAGGAAGCGTTGCGACAGGTTGGCCTGGAAGATGTCGCCGGCGAGGATGTAGTCGACGACGCGCTGCACCGCGGCCTCGTAAGCCGAACGCGTGAAGTTCGAGGCAATGGCGACGAGGCTCTCGGGCTCCGGCGGGTCCACGGGCCCGGCCGCCCGATCGAGGCGGGCCGCGAGCTGGTCGAGCCGGGCCTTCTGCCGGTGCATGACGGCCTGCGGCGTGGTCTCGGGCCAGCCGCTCGAAAGAATCCAGGCCCGCCGGTCGAGAACGTCGAAGGCGAGCACGGCATCGTAGAAGCCGAGCACGAGGTCGGGAAAGGCGAGATCGTCCTCGGCCGGGTAGGGCAGGCGCTCGAGATGGTGGCAGAGATCGTAGCCGAGATAGCCGATCGCACCGGTCTGGAACGGGACCGGCAGGCCGGGATCGTGGTCGAGGCGGTGGTGTGCGAGTGCCCGCTGGAGGACCGCGAAGGGATCGCCCGAGAAGCTGCGCTCGCCGAGGACGATGCGGCCGTCCTTGCTCGAGAGGGTGAGGAAGGGATCGACTGCGACGTAGCTCCAACGGCCGAGCCGCGGATCGGCGCGAGCGCTGTCGAGGAACACAGGATGAGGCAGATCCTTCACCGTCAAGAAGGCGGCGAGCGGATCGAGATAGGCGATCTCGCGGGCGAGAACCCTGGCCGGCATCGGTCGGTCGAGCTCCTGAAGGGCGGCACGGGCGAGGAAGGGCCCGCCGAGGCGGCCCGAGATTAGAACCGACCGGCGCTCCCAGTCCATGATTGCATGGTGTCGCCGACCTGCCGCCGCAGGGTCCCGCCGTCAGGATCGGGGCTCGGCCTCCTCCTCGGGGCGGCTCACCGCGATTCCGGCGAGGCGCTCGTAGATCTTGACCACGGCCGCGTCGTCCTCCCGGCCGAGTCCGGCCGCGGCCGCCATGAGGAAGAGCTGGTGCGAGGCGGCGGCAAGCGGCAGCGGAAAGCGCAGCTCGCGGGCCGCATCCAGCACGAGGCCGAGGTCCTTGACGAAGATCTCGACCGCCGAGCGCGGGGTATAGTCGCCGTCCAGCATGTGCGGCACGCGGTTCTGGAACATCCAGGAGCTGCCGGCACTGTTCGAGATCACGTCATAGAGAGTGCGCGGGTCGGCCCCGGCGCGCACCCCGAATGCCATAGCCTCGGCGGCCGCGGCGATGTGCACGCCGGCCAGGAGCTGGTTCACCGCCTTCACGGTCGAGCCGATGCCGGGAGCATCTCCGAGCCGGTAGACCTTGGCGGCCACGGCGGCGAGTGCCGTTTCCGCTTTCGCGAACGCCTCGGGCGATCCGCTCGCCATGATCGTGAGCCTGCCGCTCTCCGCCCCGACCACACCGCCGCTCACGGGTGCATCGAGGAGGAGGTGGCCGGTCGTGGCCAGTCGCTCGCCGAAGGCGACGGCGCTGCCGGCCGGCACGGTGCTGGAAAGGATCACGACGGCACCGCGCGGCAGCGCCGGCACGGCCCCGTCCGGGCCGAACAGCGCCGCCTCGGCCTGGGCCGCGCTCACGACCATGACGAGCAGCAGCCCGGCATCGCGCGCGGCCTCCGCCGGCGAGCCGGCCGCCTCGCCGCCCGCGGCGGCGAGCGCTGCCATCGCCTCGGGCCGGACGTCGTAGCCGCGCACGGCGAAGCCCGCACCCACGAGCCGGCGCGCCATGCCCATCCCCATGGCCCCGAGGCCGATCACACCGATCCGCTCGCTGCTCGCAGCCGTCATCATTCTGCCTCCCCCGTCCGGTCGTTCTTCTCGGGTGCCAGCCCGGCCAGCGCTTCCCAGGCGGTCAGGAGCTGCCGGTGCTCGGCGACATCGTGAACACGGAAAAGCTGAATTCCTTGGTTCAGCCCCCAGAGCGTCGCGGCGAGGGTCGAGGGCAGACGCTCGCCCGCCCTCCAGCCCGTCTCGAGGGCGGCGGTCCAGCCCTTGCGCGAAGCACCCAGCAGCACCGGCACGCCGAGCCCGTGGAACAGGGCGAGGTTCCGCAGGATATCAAGGTTCTCGGGCTCGTGCTTGCCGAAGCACAAACCCGGATCGACGATCAGCCGCGTCCTTGCGATCCCAGCTGCGGTACAGGCCTCGATCCGCCCGGCCAGATGGTCGAACACCTCGAGCGCGCAGCGCTCGTAGCGTGGTGCCACGTTCATGGTCGCGGGCGTGCCCTGCATGTGCATGAGCACGACGAAGGCGTTGCAGGAGGCCGCGACCTCGAGGCTCGCCGGGTCGTGAGCGAGCCCGCTCACGTCGTTGATGATCTGGGCACCCGCCGCCACCGCCGCCCGCATGACCGAGGCTTTGCGCGTGTCGATCGAGACGGTGGCACCCTGCCCGGCGAGCCGCTGCACCACGGGCAGCACACGGCGGAGTTCCTCCTCGGCCGGAACTTCCACGGCACCGGGCCGGGTCGATTCCCCGCCGACGTCGACGATGTCGGCTCCTGCCGCCACGAGCCGCAGCCCGTGTGCCACGGCGGCATCCGCACCCTGATGCTGCCCGCCGTCCGAGAAGCTGTCGGGCGTGACGTTCAGGATGCCCATGAGACGGGGGCGGTCGAAAGGTGCCGGCCGGGGTGCGGTCAGATGGGCGAGAAGGGGGTCGTCCCGCGCCGCGATTTCCCCGGCGTCGACCCAGACGCTCTCGAGAGGGCCATCGGTCGGCCAGCGGAGCGCCTCGAACAGGGAGCAGGCCCAGCCTCCGCCGAGGATCGGCCGGGCACGGCCGGCTGCGGTCAGCCGCTCTGCCTCGGCACCGGCATGCAGGGCCGCAGGACGGAGATAATGTCGCGTGCCCGCCATTCCGGCCCGATCCCTACGCCATCACCAGGATCTCGCCCTTGCCGCCCGTGGAGGCGCAGCCGGTCCAGCGGGTGGCACGATCGCCCGGCAGGGCGATGGCGGGTGTCAGTGTCGCGAGATGGCGGGCGAGGAGGGAGAGCCAGGGGAAGGTGTGCGTGCCGTTGTCGGCGAAGGTGACGGGCAGGCGCGACGGTGCCCGGCCGAGCAGCAGCGTGCCGCGGCGCATGGCATGGCCGGGCTCGCGGCCGCAGCCTTCGAGTCCGATGATGGTGCCGCCGATCAGGCGGCTCGCCGGGAAGTCGCCCAGGCGGCCGGCGACGGCGATCAGGCCGCGGCGCATCCGGTCGCCGACGCGCTTGCCCGCATCGCCGCCGACGAGGACGGCGCCGCCGGTCATGCCGTGGGAATCGCCGGGAAGGGCACCTCCCAGATGATCGCCGGCACGGGCGGTCACGTGGAGGATGCCGCCCGCCATGCCGGCGGCGGCGAACGGGCCGGCACTGCCGAAGAGCTCGATCCGGCCGTCCCGCATCTCCTGGCCGAGATAGGCGCCGACATCGCCGTAGATCTCGAGCCGGCCACCCGCCATGCCGCGACCGAGCCGGTCGAGGCCCTTGAACGAGGCTTCGATGACGAGCGTGTCGGCATCGCCGGGCTCGATCTCGGCGAGCTCGCCCAAAGGCACCACGCGGTTGCCGACGCGGAGCGGCAGCGCTGCGAGCTCGGCGGCGCTCCGGCCGGCCAGGGCCCGAGGCAGGAGCGGCGAGGCGTCGACCGGCAGCGACGTCGCCTCGCGGAAGCGCAGGCGCACGGCGCTCATGCCAGCACCTTGCGGAGGTGGAAGTGGTAGGGGCCGAGCTGGCCGCCATAGTTGCCGGCGCTGATGGCGACGATCCCGGCCTCGCGGCCCAAGGCACAGGCGGCGCGCACACCGGCGGCGGTGGCGGCGGCGACATCGGCCTCGGCGAGGCCGTCGATGACGATCTCGAGCACGGATTCCACCTCGGGCGGCAGGGCCGAGCGGCCGCTCTGGCCGCGAAGGGTCGGGCAGAAGGCGTCGTTGGTGGAGGCGATCAGGCCCTTGTACTTCGAGCCCACCTTCGAGCCGGAGCGGACGATGCCGCCGGGGAAGGGGAGGACGATGTTGGGTAGAAGGCGCATCGCCTCGACCGCGGCTTCGGCGGCCCGGCGCGCCGCGTCGCCCGAGGTCGCGAGGATCAGGAAGTTGCCGCCGCCGACCCCGCCCGTGATGCCGCCCGTGTCCTCGATCAGGAACTCGCCGTCCATGACCGGGATGCGCCAGTAGCGGCGCCTGCCGATTCGCTTGCTGAGCTGGAAGCCGTCGCCGAAGTAACGCAGCGCGTTCCCGAGCGGGAAACGGCTGTCGCCGTCGAGGCCCGAGAAGCAGGCCGTGCCGGTGCAGGTGAGCACGCACTGGCCTACGCGGGCCTGGATCTGCTTCGCCACGTCCTTGTCGCTCATGCCGAAGAGGAGCACGGCGACACCGGGCCGGCCATCGGGGGTCTCGTCCGCGGTGAGCTCGCGCTCGATCCCGGCCTCGCAGCCGCAGGCGATCACCGAGGTGGCGAAGCCGGTCATGGCGGCGGCGGCGGTGCGCGCCCAGCGCAGGTCCGGGGCGGTGACGACGAGCCGCGTCGCCCGCATCGGGAACGCTTCGGCGAAGGTGTCCTCGATCGCCACGCCGTTCAGGATCACGAGAGATGCTCCCGGCAGGCATGAACCACGACGCGGCCGCGGCCGCCGTCCTCGATCTCGGTGTCCGTGAGCTCGAAGCTCGACAGGCGCATGTCGCGCCAGTCCTCGAAGAACCGGCCGACATAGCCGCGGACCGCCGGATCGTAGCCGGGGCGGACGACGTGCGTGGCACCGTAGAGCTCGGCCTCGAGCACGACGCCGTTCCGCATGACCGGTCGGCCGTGCTTGAGAAGGAGGGAGGGAGCCTCGAACATGCGCTCGCGGTTCGGATCGTCCTCGTAGACCGTGACGTCGGCCACGGCGCCTTCGCCGAGATGGCCATAGTGCCGATCCAGGCCCAGGATGCGGGCGGGGCCGGCCCTGGTGACGATCGCGATCTCGTAGAGGCTGTATTCGCGCTCGATCGACGCGAGGGCGGTTCGCGCGCGGGCTCCCTTGTCGAGCGTCGCCAGCATGTCGTTCCTGAAGCTCCGGTCCATGAGCAGGCGGATCAGGTGCGGGTAGGTCGTGAACGGCGCCCCGTTCGGATGGTCGGTGGTGAGGAAGATCCGCCACGGGTCCTCGATCAAGAGGAACAGTTCGAGGCCGATGCACCACTGGAGCGCGTTGACGAGGTTGCGGTCGCGGTAGCGGAAGGGGAGGACGCCGCAGCCGGCCTCGCACTCGATGTCCATGGCGACCCACTTCCTGGGGCTCGCGTGGCGGGCGTTCCTGACTTGGCTCATCGTGTCGCCGGACGCG
Source organism: Benzoatithermus flavus (assembly GCF_037908215.1). Lineage (NCBI taxonomy): Bacteria > Pseudomonadati > Pseudomonadota > Alphaproteobacteria > Geminicoccales > Geminicoccaceae > Benzoatithermus > Benzoatithermus flavus. Next base: position 164,357 of record NZ_JBBLZC010000006.1, read on the forward strand.
GTGACGGTCTGGCCGAACATCACCTGACCCACGTCGACCGAGACGTTGGGGCTCTGGTTCACGAGCTCGGCGATGGCAGCGGCCCCGCTCGAGAAGCCACCCTCCCTGCCGTAGGCGTGGAACTGGAGGTGGGTGAGATGGATACGGCGGCCCTCCATGCCGCGGATGGTGGCGAGCGTGGTGGCGTCGCTGCCGGGCACGCCGAGATTGCAGCCGTGGACGTGGATCGGATGCGGCACGCCGAGCGCGGTCACGGCATCGGCGAGCGTGGTGAGGATCGTCCTCGGCGTGAGGCCGTAATAGGGCCCCGGCTCGTCGAGATCGAGCTTCCGGCCGTTGAACTTGAAGGCCGAGATTCCGCCAGGGTTCACGATCTTGATCGCGAGCGACTGCGTCGCCGCAAGGGTCCAGGCGACATAGTCCCGGATCGCGTTGGCGCCCGCCCCCTCGCGCATGAGCTTCAGGAGGAGATCGTCGCTGCCGAGGAGCACGTAAGCACCTTTGTCGAGCAGCGGGATGTCCGCCATCTCCTGATGCGCCTGCCGGGCGTTGACGGGAAGCATCGCCGGCTCGAACGCCATGGTGTAGCCCATCTTGGCGTAGGCGTAGCCGGTCGTGAAGGTCGAGGGGCTGTAATGGCCGCTGCCGCAGCGGCAGTCGCCCTCGGCAGGGTGGAGATGGACGCGGTGCTCCTCGGCCAGCATCATGCGCGCGATGTTGACCTTGCCGCCGCCGATATGGCTGTGCAGGTCGATGCCGCCCGGCATGACCACGCGTCCCGAGACGTCGATCACCTCGTCGGCCCGGCCGTCCGCGGGCGGAGCGATGATGCGGCCGTCCTCGATCCACAGATCCATTACCCGGCCGTCGATGCCGTTGATGGGATCGAAGATCCTGCCGCCGGCGAGCTTCGTTCTCATGCGTTTCCTCAAGCGGCTCGAGACGGAGCGAGGCCGGCGCCGATGCGGCGCAGGACCTCGGCGGCGCCGGGCAGGCCGGTGTCGCGCAAGGCCCGCACCGGCAGGCTCACCACGCTGTCGGTACGGTAGACGCTGCCGCTATGGTCGAGGCCCGGTGTCCCCACCGGGATGACGACCTCGACCGGCCGCGGCAGCGTGTTGCCGGGGCGGAGCAGGACGATCGTGGGCATGCCCGTGTCGGGCACGGGCTGGTCGCGCAGGCTCGAAAGCCACAGCAGCGCGTCGACCGCCCCGCTCGCGACGAGAGTGCCGGCATCCCAGCGCAGCGGGTCGTGATCGGGCACGCCCGCCATGAAGCCCGAGCGCAGGGGAACCCCGGTCTGCCAGGTGCAGACCTGGTTCACGCCGATGATGTCGTCCGGCCCGGCGAGAGGCAGGCCGGCACAGCGGCCCTTCACGTTCAGATCCTTGATGAGCGCTGCGAGCGTGCCGACGAGAAGATCCGGGCTCTCGCCCGGCAGCTCGCCCGCTGCCCAGACGATCACCGGGTAGCGCGCCGCTGTGAGCTTCTGCGCGAGTTCCGCGAGGGCGGCCACGGGAAGGGCGCCGATCGTCTGGACGCCGAGCCGCCTGCCGGCGAGAAGAGCGCGCAGCGCCAGAAGGGCTTGTGCCAGGTCATCGGCTGCGCAGGGGAGTGCCGTGATCCGGGCATCGAGATCCCGAGCCGGCTCGAGCCCATCCCCGAGATAGACGAGCTCGCGCCGAATCGGCCCGAACAGCGTCTCGCTCGGGGCGAGGCAGCGCTCGACGAAGCGCGGGGTCACGTCGGCCGTATCGGTGCCGACGAAAAGGACGAGATCGGCGCGGTTCCTGACCTCGGCCAGGGTGGTCGTGACCCAGCCACCGTCCTGCATGGTGCGGATGTTGGCCATGAGGCCGCGCGAGCCGGCGTGGTCGACGATCCCGCCCGTGCGCTCGGCCAGAGTCAGGACGGCGCGCATCCCGGCCACGTCGGTGCCGAGCCCGGCGAACAGCGGCAGCCGCGCGCGCGCGAGGATGGCGGCCGCGCGTGCGACGGCCTCCTCGAGGCTCGCCGGCGCCCCCTCGATCAGCGGGCCGACGGCCTCCGGCACGTCGCGCGCGAACTCGCGCTCGGCGAGCGGGCAGGCCGGCCGCAGCAGGCGCAAGCGCTTGCCCTCGGGCTCGACCACGAGATCGTCGCAGGCGAGAGAGCAGAAGGGGCAGACCACATTCTCCATCGCCTGCGGCGTCGCCATGACTCCGTGCCTCCCTGCCGATCCGATGCAGGGCGCGGAACCTAGCAACAGGCGCAGCCTCGGGCAATCGGCCGCGCGCGGAAGCGTGCCCTGCTCGAAGGCATCGCTCGACCGCGACTAAAGATGTCTTACCTATACACCTTCTGCGACCGGCTGTCGCGGCCGGCACAAAGGCCACCCTCGTTTGATCTCGATCAACCACCGCCAACCGGACAGCGCGCATTCTCGGTCGGGTCGCGGAGGTGGAGGAAGGATGCGGCAGGGGCCGGTTCACTTTTGGCGAGGTGCTTGCCTGGTAGCGCTGCTCGTCTGGCTGCTCGCGGCGCTCGCACCGGTCGGTCACGCGTCGGCGGCCGATCTCGATCGGTTCCTGGGCCAGGTGCCGGCGGGCGAGGTCGTTCCCGGCGCCGATTCTTATGGGCCGATCCGCAGCGACCTTCCGATCGCGCCAGCGCTCGCCGGCGGAAAGCAGGTGGGCTGGGTGTTCCTGAACTCGGACTTTACCCCTTCCACCGGCTACTCGGGCAAGCCCATCAACATCCTGATCGGCCTCGATCAGGCGGCGAAGATCACCGGCGCCAGGCTCGTCAAGCACTACGAGCCGATCGTGCTCGTGGGCATTCCCGAGCAGCGCATCAAGGACGTGATCGGCCGCTATGTCGGGCTCGACATGGTGAAGGAGGCCGCCGTCAACGGCGAGGGCCACAAGCTCGACATCGTCTCGGGTGCGACGGTGACCGTCATGGTCATCGACGACAGCATCGTGCGCGCGAGCCTCAAGGTGGCGCGCTCGCTGGGCCTGGGCGGGCTCGAGGCGCAGGTCGCGAGCAGCGGTCCCAAGCGCGTGATCGACACCGACAAGGTCGAGACCAAGGACTGGCTGACCCTCCTGGGCGACGGCTCGGTGCGCCGGCTCACGCTCGACGTCGGCATGGTCAACGACGCCTTCGCCCGCTCGGGGGATCCCAAGGCGGCCGAGCGGCCCGAGCCGGGCGATCCGCAGGACACCTTCATCGACCTCTACGTGGCCGAGGTCTCGATTCCGACCATCGGCAAGAGCCTTCTGGGCGAGGCGGAATACAACAACCGGCTCGCGAAGCTCGTGGCCGAAGGCCGGCAGGCGATCCTGGTGGCCGGGCGCGGCCGCTATAGCTGGAAGGGCTCGGGCTATGTCCGGGGCGGGCTGTTCGACCGCATCCAGCTCATCCAGGGCGATCACAGCGTGCGCTTCCACGATCGGGACCACGCCCGGCTGGGCGGCATCGCGGCCGCGGGTGCGCCCGAGCTCAAGGAAATCGGCCTGTTCGTCCTGCCCAAGGACGCGAGCTTCGACCCGGCCCAGCCCTGGCGGCTCCAGCTCCTCGTGCAGCGCGCGACCGGCGCCACCGAGAAAGCGTTCTTGAGCTACGACCTGAACTACGAGGCTCCTGCCGGGTACTTCAGGACCGTGGCGGTACCGGCGGCAGCGCCGGCGGCGCGCGAGACCGCGGCGGCAGCGCCGGTCGGCGAGGCGCAGATGACGGGTGCGTCCGGCAAGCTCTGGGAGCGCATCTGGCGCGACCGGCTGCCCGAGGTCGCGTTCCTGGGTGCCCTCCTCCTGGCGCTCACCGGCGCCTTCTTCTTCCAGAACCTCCTGGTCCGCCAGGAGCGGCTGGTGCAGCGGTTCCGCACGGGCTTCCTCGTCGTCGTCCTGGTCTGGCTCGGCTGGTACGCGAACGCGCAGCTCTCGGTCGTGAACGTCATGACCTTCAGCAACGCGCTCCTGAACGGGTTCAGTTGGGACTACTTCCTGATGGACCCCTTGGTCTTCACGCTCTGGTTCGCGGTGGCGGCCGCCCTGATCTTCTGGGGTCGCGGCGCCTATTGCGGCTGGCTCTGCCCGTTCGGGGCGTTGCAGGAGCTGACCAACAGGCTCGCCAAGCGCCTGAAGGTGCCGCAGTGGCAAGTGCCCTGGGGCCTGCACGAGCGGCTGTGGCCGATCAAGTACATCATCTTTCTGGTCCTGTTCGGCATCTCGCTCTACTCGCTCGACACCGCCGAGCGCCTCGCCGAGATCGAGCCGTTCAAGACCGCGATCATCCTCAAGTTCGTCCGTGCCTGGCCGTTCGTGCTGTTCGCAGGCGCCCTGCTCGTCGCCGGCCTGTTCGTCGAGCGCTTCTACTGCCGCTATCTGTGCCCCTTGGGTGCGGCGCTCGCGATCCCGGCGCGCTTACGGACCTTCGACTGGCTGAAGCGCTATCGCGAGTGCGGCAATCCCTGCCAGCGCTGCAGCAACGAGTGCATGGTGCAGGCGATCCATCCCGAGGGGCACATCAACCCCAACGAGTGCCTCTACTGCCTGCACTGCCAGGTTCTCTACGTCAGCGACACGAAATGCCCGGTCTGCATCCAGAAGCGGCTGAAGAAGGAGCGCCGCAAGGCGGTGCTCGGCGACGGCCCGGCGCGGCCCGTGCTGCCGAAGCCCAAGCCCGCGGCCCCGAAGCCCGAGCCGGCACCGGCGGAATGAGTTTCGATCCGAGAAGCCCCAGAGGGGAGCCAACGAGATGAGCACGAAGGACGATAGCTTGAAGGTGAGCCGCCGCGGCATGATCGGCGGTGCCGGCAAGGCGGCGCTCCTGGCCGGCGCCGGCGCCGCCACGGGTGGGGCCGCCGGCCTCGCGGTGTTCGGCGGCATGGGCGGCCAGGCGCTGGCCGCGCAGGGCAAGGCCCGGAACGAGGTCGCCCCCGGCGAGCTCGACGAGTATTACGGCTTCTGGTCGGGCGGCCACAGCGGCGAGATCCGCATCATGGGCATCCCCTCGATGCGCGAGCTCATGCGCATCCCGGTCTTCAACCGCTGCTCGGCCACGGGCTGGGGCCAGACCAACGAGAGCCGCAAGATCCTGACCCAGGATCTGACGCCCGAGACCAGGAAGTTCCTGGAGAAGCGGGGCGGCGTCTACCTCAACGGCGATGCGCACCACCCGCGCATGACCTACACCGAGGGCACCTACGACGGCCGCTACATCCTGATCCAGGACAAGGCCAACACGCGGCTCGCCCGCATCCGCTGCGACATCATGCGCGCCGACAGGATCATCGAGATCCCGAACGCGCACGACATCCACGGCATGCGGCTGCAAAAGTACCCGCGCACGGGCTACGCCTTCTGCAACGGCGAGCACGAGGCGCCGTTGCCCAACGACGGCAAGGTCCTGGACAACCCCTCGAAGTACGTGTCGATCTTCAGCGCGGTCGACGTCGACACAATGAAGGTCGCCTGGCAGGTGATCGTCGACGGCAACCTCGACAACAACGACACCGACTACCAGGGCCGCTACGTCTTCTCGACCTGTTACAACTCCGAGATGGGCATGAATCTTGCGGAGATGACGGCGAAGGAGCAGGACTGGGTCGTCATCTTCAACATCAAGCGCATCGAGGAAGGCGTCAAGAAGGGCGACTTCAAGGAGATCAACGGCATCCCCGTCCTCGACGGCCGCCACGGCTCGCCCTACACGGCCTACGTCCCGGTCTCGAACAGCCCGCACGGCTGCAACGCCGCCCCCGACGGCCGCCACGTCTGCATCAACGGCAAGCTGTCGCCGACCGTGTCGGTGATCGACGTCGAACTGGTGGCGCCGATCTTCGAGAAGGGCGCCGATCCGCGCTCGTGCATCGTCGCCGAGCCGCAGCTCGGCCTCGGGCCGCTCCACACCGCCTACGACGGCCGCGGCAACGCCTACACGACGCTGTTCCTGGACAGCCAGATCGTGAAGTGGGACATCGAGAAGGCGAAGCGGGCGTTCAAGGGCGAGAAGGTCGATCCGATCATCCAGAAGCTCGACGTCCACTATCAGCCCGGCCACAACCACACCACCATGGGCGAGACCAAGGAAGCCGACGGCAAGTGGCTGATCTCGCTCAACAAGTTCTCGAAGGACCGCTTCCTCAACACCGGGCCCCTGAAGCCCGAGTGCGACCAGCTCATCGACATCTCGGGCGACGAGATGAAGATCGTGCACGACGGCCCGACCTTCGCCGAGCCGCACGACGCGCTCCTCGTCCACCGCTCGAAGCTCAACCCGAAGAGCGTCTATGATCGCGCCGACCCGATGTGGGAGGACGCGCGCAAGCAGGCCGAGGCCGACGGGGTCGACCTCGACTGGGGCGAGAACGTGATCCGTGACGGCAACAAGGTCCGGGTCTACATGCACTCCGTGGCGCCCAAGTTCTCGCTCGAGAAGTTCGAGGTCGAGGAGGGCGACGAGGTCACGATCTACATCACCAACATGGACGACGTGGAGGACCTCACCCACGGCTTCACACTCTCCAACTACGGCATCGCCATGGAGATCGCCCCGCAGGCCACCGCTTCCGTGACCTTCACGGCCGACCGGCCGGGCGTGCACTGGTACTACTGCCAGTGGTTCTGCCATGCGCTCCACATGGAGATGCGCGGCCGGATGCTGGTGAAGCCGAAGAGCGTGTGATGACGACGAGGCGCAGCCATCTCGCCCTGGTTTCGGCAGCGCTGATCGCCGCGCTGCCGGGCCTGGCCCGTGCCGCCACCGTCGAGGTGCCGGCGGGTGGGCTCGCGACGGCACTCGCCGCCGCGGCTCCGGGCGACGTGCTGCGCCTCCTGCCGGGCGAGCACGCAGGGCCGGTCACGATCGACCGGCCGCTCACCCTCGAAGGGGCCAAGGGTGCGGTCGTCCGCGGCGACGGCAAAGGCGTCGTCGTCACGGTGACCGCCCCCGACGTCATCTTGCGCGGGCTCGAGATCACGGGCTCGGGGCTCGATCTCGAGCGCATGGATGCGGGGGTCCGGCTCGAGAAGAGCGCCGTCCGCGCGCGCGTCGAAGGCAACCGCATCGTCGACAACCTGATCGGGGTGCACGTCAACGGTGCTCCCGATTCGGCCGTGCGCGACAACCTGATCGAGGGCCGTCGCGATCGGCGCGTCAACGAGCGCGGCAACGGCGTGTGGCTGTGGAATGCGCCGGGTGCGGTGGTCGAGCGCAACGAGATCGCGTTCGGCCGCGATGGCATCTTCGTGACCACGAGCCGCAAGAACGCGTTCCGCGACAACCTCATGCACGACGTGCGCTTCGCCGTGCACTACATGTACACGAACGACAGCGAGGTCAGCGGCAACCGCTCGATCAGGAACGATCTCGGTTACGCCCTGATGTTCTCGAGCCGGCTCAAGGTCCTGAGCAATCTCTCCGACGGTGACCGCGAGCACGGCATCCTGCTCAACTACGCCAACGATTCGCTCGTTCAGGGCAACGTCGTCCGCGACGGCGGCGAGAAGTGCGTCTTCATCTACGATGCCAACAAGAACCGCATCCTGGAGAACCGGTTCGAGGGCTGTGGCATCGGCGTGCACTTCACCGCCGGCTCCGAGCGCAACGTCATCAGCGGCAACGCCTTCATCGGCAACCGCACGCAGGTGAAGTATGTCGGCACGCGCTGGCTCGACTGGTCCTATCAGGGCCGGGGCAATTACTGGTCCGACAATCCCGCCTTCGACCTCGACGGCGACGGCATCGCCGACACACCCTATCGCCCAAACGACCTCGTCGATCAGATCCTGTGGACCCAGCCTTTGGCCAAGCTTCTCCTGAACAGCCCGGCGGTGCAGCTCCTGCGCTGGGCGCAGTCGCAGTTCCCGGCGCTCTATCCGGGCGGTGTCGTGGACACGAAGCCCCTGATGCGCCCGGTCGACACGGCGCTGGCCGTGGCGACGGCGGAGAGAGCACGATGACCGATCCGATCCTGCGCGTCGATGCGGTTCAGAAGGCCTACGGCAGCCACAAGGCGATCGACGGCGTCTCGATCACCGTGACGGCCGGCGAGCGCGTGGCGCTCCTCGGGCACAACGGGGCCGGCAAGACCACGCTCATGAAGATGATCCTGGGCCTCACCCAACCCACGGCCGGCCGGATCGAGGTGCTGGGCCACGCGCCCGGCTCTTCCGTTGCCCGCCGCAAGGTGGCGTGGCTGCCGGAGCACGTCGTCTTCAACCGCTCGCTCACCGCGGCCGAGCTCATGGCGACCTTCGCGCGCCTCAAGGGCGCACCGGTGCGCAGCAATCTCGATCTCCTGGCACGCGTCGGGCTCAAGGATGCCGTCCACAAGCGGGTCGGCACCTTCAGCAAGGGCATGCGGCAGCGGCTCGGCCTGGCGCAGGCCCTGATCGGCGAGCCCGAGCTGCTGCTGCTCGACGAGCCCACGACCGGCCTCGATCCGGTCTCGCGCCAGTCCTTCTACGACATCGTCGAGGAGCTGGCCGGGCGCGGTGTCGCCGTCCTCCTCTCCTCGCACGTGCTGACCGAGCTCGAGGCCCGCACCGATCGGGTGATCATCATGCGGGCGGGAAAGCTCGTCGCGAGCGATCGCCTCGCCGAGCTGCGTGGGCAGGTGGGCCTGCCGGTGCGCATCCGCCTCGCCGTGCGGCCCGAGGCTGCGAGCTCGGTGGCCGAACAGCTCGGCGGCGAGCGGGTGAACGGCCATCGCGTCGAGCTGCTCTGCCGGCCCGAGGAGAAGATGGCGCTCTTGAGCCGGATCACGGGCTTCGGGCGGATGGTCGAGGACGTCGAGATCAGCCCGCCGACGCTCGAGGAGATCTATCGCCGTCTGGGCGGGGAGAGGCCGCAATGAAGCCCGTTCTCGTGATGGCCTTCGCCGAGCTGCGCGTAGGCCTGCGCAACCGCTGGGTCGCGGTCGCAGTGGGCCTGCTCGGCACGCTCGCCCTGATCCTGGCGTCGGTCGGGAGCGCGCCCGTCGGCACGCTCGGTGTCGACCGGCTCGCGCTCACGGTCGTGAGCCTGTCCAGCCTCTCGGTCTATCTCCTGCCGCTGATCGCCCTTCTCCTCGCTTACGACACGATCGTGGGCGAGCTCGACCGCGGCACGCTGCATCTGGTCCTCACCTATCCCTTGAGCCGCAGCCAGCTCATTGCCGGCAAGTTCCTGGGCCATCTCCTGGTCCTCGTGCTCGCGACCGTCTCGGGCTACGGACTCGCCGGTGGTGTGGTCGGCTGGCTCGCCGGTGCCGACGCCGACGGCATCGCCGCTTTCCTTCGCCTGATCGGCTCCTCGATCCTCCTGGGAGCCGCCTTCCTGGCGCTGGGCTATCTCGTGAGCGCGCTCTCGCACGAGAGCGGCACGGCGGCGGGCCTTGCGGTTGCGGTCTGGCTCCTGTTCGTCCTGGTCTACGATCTCGGCCTCTTGGGCGCTCTCGTCGCCGCCGGAGAGGGCGAGGGGATCAGGACCGTCTTCCCCTTCCTCCTGCTCGCCAACCCGGCCGACAGCTACCGGCTCCTCAACCTCACCGGCCTTCAGGGTGTCGAGATGCTGGCCGGCATGGGCGGGATCGCGAAGAACCTGCAATTCTCCGCCGCCGTGCCGCTCCTCGTGCTCGCGGCCTGGATCCTGGGCCCGCTCACGCTCGCCGGCTGGTGTTTCTCGAGGCGTGAACTATGAGCTTTCTGCGCACCTGCCTCCTCGGTCTCGCCATGGCCGCGAGCCTCGCCGCCTGCGGCGAGCAGGAGGCCAAGGCCCCGCCACCGCCGGCACGGATGACGGCGGAGGCGGTAGGTTACTATTGCCAGATGTACGTCCTCGAGCATGAAGGTCCGAAAGCGCAGATCCACCTGGAATCACAGGCCGCCCCGGTCTGGTTCAGCCAGGTCAGGGATGCCGTGGCCTATATGCGCCGCCCCGACGAGCCGCGCGACATCGTGGCGGTCTATGTCAGCGACATGGGCCGAGCGCCGAGCTGGGGCGCTCCCGGCGAGGACAACTGGATCGACGCCAAGGCTGCGGTCTATGTGATCGAGAGCCGGGCCGTCGGTGCGATGGGGGCACCCGAGGCCGTGCCGTTCGGCGAGCGCGCGGCGGCCGAGCGCTTCGTCGAGGAGCGGGGTGGTCGGATCGTGGCGCTCGCCGAGATTCCGGACGGCTATGTGCTCGGCAGCCCGGCCGAGCTCGTCGCGACCGAGCACGCGCACTGAGCAGGGGGATCCTACCTTGCATCACCACCCGCATCGCCGCCGCTTCCTGCAGATCGCCGCTGCCGCCGCCGGCCTGCCGCTTCTGACCATCGCCCGCGACGGCCGGGCCGAGGTCCCGCTCCATCGCTGGCAGGGGACAGCCCTGGGTGCCCGCGCGAGCCTGACCCTGGCGCACCCCGACCGCAGCGAGGCGGAGCGGCTGATTGCCGAGAGTGTGGCCGAGCTCGAGCGGCTCGAGGGGATCTTCAGCCTCTACCGTCCCGATTCCGCCCTCTGCCGCCTGAACCGGGACGGTGGGCTCGCGGAGCCGCCGCTCGAGCTCGTGGCCCTGCTCGAGGAGAGTGCCCGCTTCAGCCGCCTCTCCGAGGGTGCTTTCGACGTGACGGTGCAGCCCTTGTGGCGGCTCTACGCCGAGCATTTCGCGGCGCCGAACGCCGATCCGGCGGGACCACCGGCAGCGGCGATCGCGGCCGCGAAGGCGCTCGTCGACTGGCGGGGCGTCGAGGTCACGGGCGAGGGCATCCGGCTCGCCCGGCCCGGCATGGCCGTCACCCTCAACGGCATCGCCCAAGGCTTCGTCACCGACCGGATCGCCGACCGCCTGCGCGCTGCCGGGCTCACGCAGGTCCTGGCCGATCTCGGCGAGATCAGAGCGCTGGGCTCGCATCCGAGCGGTCGGCCCTGGCGCGCGGGCCTCGCCGACCCGCAGCGGCCCGGTGCCGTGGCACGCGAGGTGCCGCTCACCGATGCGGCGCTCGCGACCTCGGCCGCGAGCGGCACTCCGTTCGAGCCGACCGGCCGCTTCCACCATCTGCTCGATCCCATGACCGGCGCGAGCGCGCAGCACTGGCTCAGCGTCTCGGTCACGGCACCGCGCGCCGTCATCGCCGATGCGCTCTCGACGACGCTCAGCATCGTCCCGCCCGATCGGATCCCGGCCATCCTCGCGGCGGCCACTCCGGCGCGCGCCTGGCTCACCGGCCGCGACGGCCGGATGATCGAGCTCGCCTGAGGGCCGAGGGCGTCAGGCCTTCGGCTTGTCGTACTTGATATAGGCGAAGCGCAGATCGTCCTGCGGGGTGCCTTCGAGCGCCCCACCCTCGAGGCCGGGTTGCCACTGCACCACCTCCTCGATTTTCTTCGCGAGCTGGAAGTCCTTGTCGGTGATGCCCTTGTGGTCGTGGGTCATGAGGCGCACCTCGACCCAGGCGTAGGATGCCGTGATGTCGGGGTGGTGCCACGCCGCCTCGGCCAGATGGCCCACGGCGTTGATCACCATGAGGGTGCCCTTCCAGCTGTTGGTGCGGTAGCGGCGGCGGATCCAGCCGTGCTCGACGTACCAGTGCGGCAGCTCCTTCGCCAGCCGCTCCTTCGCCTCGTCCTCGCTGTAGACCTTGAGCTTGCGCTCGGTCATGGCTCGTCCTCCCGTGGCATCGGCCACCTCCCGAGAAGGTAGCGCCGTCCCGCTCCGCGGCCAACGTCGTAGCCGTCTCGCAGCGGCATCGGCCGGCCGGCGTCGCGACGATCCCGCTTGCGCTGGCCTGCCGAGCGTGTAAGCACAGGCACGTCGAGTTGATTTCGTGACCGCCACAGGGAGGGGTTCATGCCCAAGATTGATCGGATGCTCGTCGGCGAGGCGCTCGTCGGCGAAGGGAACGAGGTCGCCCATATCGACCTGATCATCGGCCCGCGCAACTCGCCCGCCGAGACGGCGTTCGCGCTGACCCTCACCAACCAGAAGGAAGGTGTGAACGGCCTCCTCGCGGTGCTCGAGCCGAACCTGATGGTGAAGCCCGCCACCGTGATGTTCAACAAGGTCACCATCCGCAACGCCACGCAGGCGGTGCAGATGTTCGGCCCCGCCCAGCGTGCCGTCGCCATGGCCGTGGCCGATTGCGTCGCCGAGGGCACGATCCCCGAGGAGGAGTGCGAGGATCTGTTCATCTGCGTGGGCGTGTTCATCCACTGGGAGGCCGCGGACGACCACAAGATCCAGCAGTACAACTACGAGGCTACGAAGCTCGCGATCGAGCGCGCCGTCGCCGGCCAGCCCAAGGCGCGCCACATGGTCGCGCGCAAGGACAAGACCAAGCATCCGTTCCAGGCCGCCTGAAAGGAGCCAGCGGCTCCACCGACGCCAGCGACCGAGCCCGAAGGGACGGCACCCCGGACCGCAGCTCCGGCACCCGAAGCCGGGCCGCGGCTCGCGGCACGACCGCACGAGGTGACGCCGCTTCGCGAGGCGAGTCCGCCACCGAAGCCACCGCCTGCGGCGCCCGCCCAGAAGGCGCCGCCCGGTCCGGCGATCCCCGAGGCTCCTCCGAGCACGGGCTGGTGGAAGTCCCTGCTCCGTCTGCTCGGGTTGTCGAAGAGCTGAGCAAAGCCCGCCCCGAGCGGAGAGAAGCGATCGATTGGTGAGGGCCCGCCCGCAGCGAGCGGACGGGCCTTTCCTTCTCCTGCAGAAGGGTGGGGTATGCTATCCTCCGGTGCTGCACTCGTGCGGCATGCGGAGGATGCGCTCATGCCAGATCCCATGGTTCGAGAACGCAGGATTCCGCCTCTCGGCCTGCCGGCTCTCGTCGGCATCCCGCCGGATGCCCGCGGCCTCGTCGTGTTCGCGCACGGCAGCGGCTCCGGCCGCCTGAGCCCGCGCAACAACGCCGTCGCCGCCCAGCTGCGCGCGGCCGGACTCGCCACCCTGCTGTTCGATCTCCTGACCCCCGACGAGGCGGCCGATCGCGAGAACGTGTTCGACATAGCGCTGCTCGCGAGCCGGCTCGCCGATGCCTCCCGCTGGGCGGGGGCAGAGCCCGACCTCGCCCTGCTCGAGCTCGGCTATTTCGGCGCCAGCACCGGCGCGGCGGCGGCGCTGGTAGCGGCCGCCGAGCCGGACAGCCGGGTCGTGGCCGTGGTCTCGCGCGGCGGCCGGCCCGATCTCGCCGGCGCGGCGCTGCCCGCCGTCCGCGCTCCTACGCTCCTGATCGTCGGCGGCGACGACGTCACCGTGCTCGAGCTCAACCGCCGGGCGCTCGCATCCTTGCGCTGTGAGAAGGCGCTCGAGGTGGTGCCGGGCGCCACTCACCTGTTCGAGGAGCCTGGCGCGCTCGAGCAGGTCACGATTCTTGCCCGCGACTGGTTTTTGCGCTTTTTTTCCCATTAAATGCTTTTAAAGCGACAAATGTGAGGAAAGACGCAGCCGGCCCTACCAAGCTGCGCTATCCTGATCGTCATCAGGTCGGCTTTTCTGCCGTGCCGACGATCGGAGGAGCCCGGCGATGCTGGCGCAGCGGCGGTCGATCTGGCCCGCTCTCCTGCTCATCGGCGCCGTCGCGGTGCTGATCCTGGTCGCGACCAGCATCGATCTGCGCCGCATCGGCTCCTTCCAGGACAGCCCACCGCAGCCGGCAGAGGGCACGGCGGCGCTCGAGCGCAAGATCGAGGCACGTGTCTGCGTCACCCGCTACGGCATCTGCAGCGGGCCCGTCGCCCGCGTGGGCGATCCCTGCACCTGCCCGCACGTCCTGCGCGGTCTCGTGCCGGGCCACATCGAGATCCTGGGCGCTTCGTCCACCCATCCTGCTTCCCGCGACTGGGGCGAGGAGGACCGGACGCAGGATCTCTACGACTGGCACTCGGTGGTGCCCCCCTGAGCCGAGGCGAGCTCGGCGCGACCGAGCCGGCCGTCGTGGAGCGCGCTCGCGAGCAGCACACCCTCGCAGCCGAGCGCCCGGAGGTTCGCGAGATCCTCCGTCCCTCGCACGCCGCCCGCAGCGTAGATTCGCTTCCCGGGCGCACGCGCGCGGACGGCGCGCAGGCGCTCGAGGTCCGGCCCCGCGCCGACGCCGACCCGGGCCAGCGTCATGACGATGACCCGCTCGGGCCAGAGCTCGGGTGTGTCGAACAGGGCGGGGACACCCAGCGGGCGATCACCCATGAAGTCGAGCGAGAGGACGAGGCCGGGTTCGTCGCGCAGGATCTCGAGCAGGCGGAGATCGCTCTGGCTCTCGCTGCCGAGCACGAGATCGCCCAGCCCGGCGGCGAGGAAGCGCCGGCAGGTGCATTCGCCGGCAAAGCCGGCATCGACCCAGAAGCGCAGATCCGGGAAGAGGACCTTCAGCTCGCGGATGAGCGCCTTGTGATCGCCCTGCTTTCGGATCGCATCGAGATCGGCGATGTAGAGCGTGCGGAACGGATGGAGGTCGAGCAGCCCGCGGATCACCGCGGCCGGCTCGGGGCTCGTGGTCAGGACCGAATGCGCAAGGGGGCGATAAGCGTCGCGCTCGCCCGCACGGGCGTGGACAACCATGCCTCCCATGAGATCGATGACCGGAATGAGCTCGAAGCCTGCCATGACCGTTCCCCACCTACAAGGCGAACCCTAGCACGGACTTGAAGGAAGAGGCGATGGCCGAGCTCGTCACCGGCTTCGATATCGGCGGTGCTCATCTGAAAGCGGCGCAGGTGACGGCGGGGGGCCGCGTGGTCGCCGCCCTGCAGGTGCCTTGTGCGCTCTGGCAGGGGCTCGACCGGCTGGAGCAGGCTTTCGCCGAGGTCCGGACGCGGCTCTTCCCGATCGGCCGGACGGCGATCACGATGACGGGGGAGCTCGCCGATCTCTTCCCGGATCGCGCCACCGGCGTGCGCGAGCTCGTGCACGCGGCGGAGGCGGCCCTGCCGGAAGCCGGACACCGGTTCTGGGCCGGGCGGCACGGCTTCGTGGGCTCGCACGTGGCGGCCGGTCATGCCGTCGAGATCGCCTCGGCCAACTGGCTCGCCTCGGCGACCTTCGCGGCGCGTTCTCTCGGAGAGGGCCTGCTCGTCGATCTCGGCAGCACGACCACCGATATCCTGCTTCTCGCCGGCGGCGAGGTTCGAGCACGCGGCTTCACCGACCGCGAGCGCCTGACGACGGGCGAGCTCGTCTATACCGGGCTCACCCGCACGCCCCTCATGGCGGTGGCGGATCGGGCACCCTTCGCCGGCCGCTGGGTAGGGATGATGAAGGAATATTTCGCGACCGCGGCCGATGCCTACCGGGTGCTCGGGATCCTGCCGGAAGCGGCCGACCAGCACCCGACCGCCGATGGCGGCCCCAAGACGGCGGCGGCCAGCATGCGGCGGCTCGCCCGCATGATCGGCGCCGATGCCGCGGACGGCACGCCCGAGGACTGGCGGCGGCTCGCCGCCTGGCTCGCCGGCCGGCAGATGCGGGCGATCGAGGACGCCGCAGCGCTGCAGCTCTCCCGCGGTCTCGTCTCGGACCCCGCTCCTCTGGTCGGCGCGGGCTGTGGCCGGTTCCTGCTGCGGCCGCTGGCCGAGCGACTGGGACTGCCCTACCGCGACTTCGCCGAGCTGCTCGATCTCGCGCCCGAGGCGCGCGACTGGGCCGCCACGTGCGCGCCGGCCGTGGCCGTGGCTCTGCTGGCGCTCCAGGAGCTGGAACGAGCCGGCTGAGCGGGCGTTGGATTTCCCGACCCTCGCCCCCTTCCCGGTTGGGACGACGGCCCGATGGGTATCCGAGCAAGCGCGGCCGAGACGGAAGGCGCGGTCACAACCCTGGCCCGCGTCTATGGCCGGGCGCTGGGCTTTCTCGCGGCCGAGCGCGGTCTCGTGGCGCTCCTCGTCGGCGCCAACGTTCTGATCGGCCTCGTCCAGCTCGCCGAGCCCGTCCTGTTCGGGGCCGTGGTCGATTCGCTAGCCGGCCGCGGGCCGGTGTTCCGGCTGATCGGGCTCTGGGCGGCGCTCGGCCTCGTCGGGATCGTCGGCGGGGTGATCGTCGCCCTCCATGCCGACCGCTTGGCGCATCGCCGGCGCACGGCCGCCATGGCGGCGGCGTTCGAGCGGGCGATCACGCTGCCGATCGGCTACCACGCGCGCACGGGCTCGGGGCGGGTGGTGCGCATCATCCTCTCCGGCACCGACGCTCTGTTCCTCCTGTGGCTCAGCTTCTTCCGCGAGCATCTCTCGGCCATGGTCGGCATCGGCTGCCTCGTGCCGACCGCGATCGCGATGGATCTGCGCCTCGCCGGGCTGCTGCTGGCGCTCACCGGCGTCTATGTCGTGGTCGACCTGATCGTGGTCCGGCGCACCCAGTCCGGGCAGGAGGCGGTCGAGCGGCATCATCAGGACGTGTTCGGGCGGGTCGGCGACGTGATCGGCAACGTCACGGTGGTGCAGAGCTACGCCCGGCTCGCCGCCGAGGCCTCGGAGCTACGGGCGCTGATGCGCGAGCTCCTCGCGGCGCAGTATCCCGTGCTGACTTGGTGGGCGCTGCTCACCATCCTGACCCGCGCTTCTGCCACCGTGGTGATGGTGGTGATCTTCGCCGTCGGCGCCGTTCTCGCGCGCGCGGGCGAGGTCACGGTCGGCGAGATCGTGAGCTTCATCGGCTTCGCCAATCTCCTGATCGGCCGGCTCGACGAGATCACGGGCTTCATCGGCCGCTTCTTCGTCCAGGCCCCGACCGTGGACGCCTTCTTCGATCTCCTCGCCGCCAGAGCCGACGTCGCCGACGTCCCGGACGCGAAGCCGCTCGAGAACGTGAAAGGCCGCGTCGTGTTCGAGGGCGTCACCTACCGTTTCCCCGGCTCGAGCCAGGGGATCTTCGACATCTCCTTCGTGGCCGAGCCCGGCCAGACCGTCGCCCTCGTGGGTCCTACCGGCTCCGGCAAGACCACCACGCTCGCCCTTCTCCAGCGCCTGCGCGATCCCGACGCCGGCCGGATCCTGATCGACGGGGTCGACATCCGTGAAGTGACGCTGAACTCGCTGCGCCACACCATGGCGGTCGTGTTCCAGGAGGCGGGCCTGTTCAACCGCTCGATCCGCGAGAACCTGCGCATCGGCAAGGCGGATGCGACCGATGCCGAGATCGAGGACGCGGCCCGCCATGCCGAGGCGCACGGCTTCATTATGACCAAGCCCGGCGGCTACGACTTCGTCATCGGCGAGCGCGGCCAGGCGCTCTCGGGCGGCGAGCGGCAGCGGCTCGCGATCGCCAGGGCACTCCTCAAGAACGCGCCGATCCTGCTCCTCGACGAGGCGACGAGCGCGCTCGACACCGAGACCGAAGCCCGGATCAAGCAGGCGCTCGACGCGGCGCGCGCCGGCCGCACCACCTTCGTGATCGCGCACCGCCTCTCCACGATCGTCGATGCCGACCTCATCCTGGTCCTGGACCAGGGCCGGATCGTCGAGCGCGGGCGCTTCGCCGAGCTCGCGCGCGGGCAGGGGCCGTTCGCGCGCCTGGTCGCGCAAGGGAGCTTCGTCACCCCGGTCCGAGCGTAGAGACGCGAATCCGCTTGACGGCGGCGGCATCCGGAGGCGATCGGAACGGAATGGCCGGAGAGCCGATGCGACAAGGGAGGGGTTCATGGATCTGGGTCTCAAGGGCAGGCGCGCGATCATTACCGGCGGCACCAAGGGCATCGGCCGGCGCTGCGCCGACATCTTCGCAGCCGAAGGTGCCGACGTCTCGATCTGTGCGCGCAACGCCGCCGAGGTCGAGGAGACCGTGGCGAGCCTGCGCGAGCGCGGCGTCAACGCCTTCGGCCTGGCGCTCGACGTCGCCGACAAGGCGGCGCTCGAGAGCTGGGTGGCGCAGTCGGCGGCGAGGCTCGGCGGGATCGACATCGTCGTCGCCAACGTCTCGGCACTCGCCGTCGAGGACAACGAGGAGGCCTGGCGCAAGGAGTTCGAGGTCGACATGCTGCACACGGTCCGCACCGTGAACGCCGCCATGCCGCATCTCGAGAAGTCGGATGCCGGTGCGATCGTGATCGTCTCCAGCGTCTCGGGACGCGAGGTCGACTTCACCGGCCCGGCCTATGGGGCCTTCAAGGCTGCCCTCATCCACTACGCGCACCGACTCGCGTTCCAGCTCGCACCCAAGATGATCCGCGTCAACTCGGTCTCGCCCGGCAACACCTACTTCAAGGGCGGAATCTGGCACTGGATCGAGGAGAACAACCCGAAGCTCTTCGAGCAGGCGCTCGCCCTCAACCCGACCGGCCGCATGGCGACCCCCGAGGAGGTCGCGCGCGGCGTCGTGTTCCTGGCGAGCCCGGCCTCGAGCTTCACCACCGGCACCAACCTCGTCATCGACGGTGCGCTCACCCGTGGCGTGCAGTTCTGACCGGCCGATCCCACCGGTCGAACACCCGCCGGACGTAACCGGCGGGCCGGTCCCGGAGCAGTTCCGGCTCGGCTAGCGGGCGGTCGAGGTCTGTCGGTCCTCGACCGCTGGCCCGGCCGGGACCGCTGCTACGTGAAGCTCGAGGACTCGGACGGCCTATCTGCATCCAGCGCCACGAGCCCGCCCGCGATCGCTGGCGGCTCGTCCTGTTCGAGCGGGCGAGGATCGAGATCCATCGGGCCGGGAGCAGCACCCCGGCGTAGCGGCCGGAATCGATCAAGGAAGGAGGAGCAGCCCGATTGCGGTCGGGCAGCTGGATTCTCTATGAAAGGTTGCTGCTGCCCCTCGCCGGGCGGCGGTCGAGAACGATCAGGGACATCGCGCCGCTCATGGCCGCCAGGACGAAGCTGCCGATCGAGGTCGCCCTCGTGGACAAGAGCCCGCTCGTGCACGCGGCGCTGAAGAGTCTGCTCGCCCATGACGAGCGCTTCAGCCTCGCCTTCGTCGCGAGCGACGGCGAGCGTTTCCTGGACGCGCTCGAGCGGCTCCATTGCGACGTGGCCGTGATGGGCTGGGTCATGCCCTACAAGGACGGTCGCGCGGTTCTGGAAGCGCTCGCAGGCCGGCCGGAGCGCCCGCGGATCGTGATCTATACCGGCGATCCGGATCCGGCACTGCCGCGGCAGGCCATGGCCCTGGGCGCTGCCGCCTTCCTTTCCAAGCGCGAGCCGCCGGAACGGCTGCTCGACATCCTGACAGCGGTGGCGCACGGCCAGATGGTGTTCCCCTTCCTCGACGTGCGATCGCTCCACGCCGATCCTCTGGGCCGCTTGAGCCCGCGCGAGCGCGAACTTCTGGGCTCGCTCGGCACCGGCTGCACCAATGCCGAGCTCGCCCGGGCGCTGGGTGTGTCCGTGAACACGGTAAAGTTTCACTTACGCAACCTGTTCGACAAGCTCGGCGTGCGCAACCGTGCGCAGGCCGTGCAGCTCTGGCACGAGGCCCGACGCTGAGCTGACGCCCCGCACCCTACCCGACCGGGTAGGGAATGGCCCACCCATAAGACCTTCCGCCCCCACCCGACGGTAGATAACGGCGCTGTCCCCCTTCGGCTAACGTCGTCCGCATCAAGGTGGCACGGGAAGGGAGCCGTCGCGCATGGTCGACCGATCCCCGGGTGTGGGGCCGACCACACCGTTCTTCCTCTACGGGCTCAGAAGCGTCACCGAGGCCGCCGCACGAGCGGCGTGGGAATGGATCGGCCGCGGCGACAAGGAGCGTGGCGATCGTGCGGCGGTGGAGGCGATGCGTACCGCGCTGAACCGGCTGCCGTTCGACGGTGTCGTCGTGATCGGCGAGGGCGAGAAGGACGCGGCACCCGAGCTTTACAAGGGCGAGAAGGTCGGCAGCGAGCACAGCGCTGCCAAGTACGACGTGGCGGTCGACCCCGTCGAGGGCACCACCTATCTCGCCAAGGGCCTGACCAATGCCATGGCAGTGATCGCTCTCGCGCCGCGCGGTACGATGCTCGATCCGGGCCCGTGCTTCTACATGGAGAAGTTCGCGGCCGTAAGCGCCGCGCGCGACGCGATCGATCCGGCCTGGCCGACGGCACGCAAGCTCGAGCGTCTCGCCGAGGTGCTGGGCAAGCCGGTCTCGCAGCTCACCGTGTTCGTGCTCGAAAAGCCGCGCCACAAGCGCCTGGTCGAGGAGATCCACGCGGTCGGCGCTCGCGTGGCGCTCTACCCGGCGGGCGACGTGGCGGGCGCCATCATGGCCGCCATGGGCGGGGGCGGCATCGACGCCCTCATGGGCACGGGCGGCACGCCCGAAGGGATCATCTCGGCCTGCGCCATCAGGGCGCTCGGCGGCACGTTCTGGGGCCGGCTCGACCCGCAGCTCACGACCGAGAAGGCGAAGGTGCGCGAGGCCGGTCTTTCGACCGAGCGTTGGTTCCGGCTCGAGGAGCTCGTGATGTCGCCGGACGTGCTGTTCTGCGCCACGGGCATCACGACCGGGCTTCTGTTCGACGGCGTGGAGCACGATGGTCGTCACTACCGGACCCAGACCTTGATGCTCTCGGGCATGACCGGCGAGCGGCAGCTCCTGACGAGCTGGCTGCCGATCCCAGCAAGCGAACGGGGGATGTGAGACATGCCGAAGAATCGTGTCGTCGATCGTCCGATCATCCTCGGCATCGTCGGCGATTCGGCGGCCGGCAAGACCACGCTCACGGCCGGCATCGCCGCCATTCTGGGCCAGGATCGGGTGGCCTGCATCTGCAGCGACGACTATCACCGCTATGGCCGCAAGGAGCGGGCGGAGCGGAAGATCACCGCACTCCACCCCGACTGCAACTACATCGACATCCTCGAGCAGCATCTCCGGCTCCTGCGCCAGAACCAGCCGGTCCTGAAGCCGGTCTACGATCACCGTGACGGCTCGCTCGCGGCGCCCGAATACGTCGCACCCAAGCCCTACATCATCGTCGAGGGCCTGCTCGGCTATCACACCCGGGCGATGCGCGACTGCTACGACGTGAAGCTCTATCTCGAGCCCGAGGAGGAGCTGCGCATCCGCTGGAAGATCCAGCGCGACATGGGCAAGCGCGGCTACACCCGCGAGCAGGTCCTGGCGCAGATCAAGGATCGCGAGCACGACACCCAGGCCTTCATCCGGCCGCAGCGGACCTTCGCCGACATCGTGATCAGCTTCTACCCGCCCGAGGATCACGCGGAGGAGACCGGGTCGCAGCTCAACGTCCGCCACATCCTGCGCCCGACCCTGCCGCATCCCGATCTCTCGCCGATCCTGGACCGCGGCACCAACTCGGGCCTGCACCTCGAGCTCTCACGCGACACGGACGGCAAGCCCGTGGACGTGCTCGAGATCAGGGGCGACATCGCCAGGGGCAGGGCGGAGCGGCTCGAGAACCTGCTCTGGTCGCTGATCCCCGAGGCGAGCCATCTGCGGGCCAATGTCGGCGCCTTCGACGGCAGCGGCCCGCAGATGAGCCACACGCTGGCGCTGACCCAGCTCCTGATCGCCTACCACATGGTCAAGGCCGCCATGGGCGAGCACGCGATCTGATGGAAGGGAGCCCGAACATGACCACCATCGGCCACCACGATATGGCGAATGCCATCCGGGCGCTCGCCATGGATGCCGTCGAGCGGGCCAAGTCCGGCCACCCCGGCATGCCGATGGGCATGGCCGACGTCGCGACCGTGCTCTGGACCCGCTTTCTGAAGTTCGATCCCGCCCACCCGGACTGGCCGGACCGCGACCGGTTCGTGCTCTCCGCCGGGCACGGCTCGATGCTGCTCTATGCGCTCCTTTATCTCACCGGCTATCCGGACATGACCATCGAGGAGTTGCAGCGCTTCCGCCAACTCGGCTCGCGCACGGCGGGGCATCCCGAATATGGTCATACGCCGGGCGTGGAGACGACGACGGGACCTCTGGGCCAGGGCCTGGCGAACGCCGTCGGCATGGCCTTCGCCGAGGCGCATCTGCGCGCCCGCTTCGGCAGCGATCTCGTCGACCACCACACCTGGGTCGTCGCCGGCGACGGCTGCCTCATGGAGGGGATCAGCCACGAGGCGGCTTCGCTCGCCGGCCATCTGCGGCTCGGCCGGCTGATCGTGCTCTGGGACGACAACGGCATCTCGATCGACGGCCCCACCTCGCTCGCCGTCTCCGACGACCAGATCGAACGGTTCGAGGCCTATGGCTGGCATTGCCAGAGCGTGGACGGCCACGACCCGGTGGCGGTCGAGCGCGCCATTGCGGCCGCGCGCGCCGAAGAGAACCGGCCGTCGCTGATCGCCTGCAAGACCATCATCGGCAAGGGTGCTCCCAGCAAGCAGGGCAAGGAGAGCACCCACGGAGCACCTCTGGGCGCCGACGAGATCGCGGCCGCGCGCGAGCATCTGGGCTGGCCGCACGAACCCTTCGTGGTGCCGGACGAGATTCTTTCGGCCTGGCGGGCGGTCGGCGCTCGGGGCGGCACCATCCGGCAACTCTGGGAGCAGAGACTCGAGGCGATGCCGGCAGCCGAGCGCCGGGAGCTCGTGCGGCGTCTTTCCGGCGAGCTGCCGGAAGCGATGGCCGACGCCCTCGGCACCCACAAGCGGACGCTCGCGGCGAAGCCGCCGACGGTCGCGACGCGCAAGGCCTCGGAGATGGCGCTCGAGGTGCTGACCGCGGCGGTGCCGGAGCTCGTCGGCGGCTCGGCCGATCTCACCCACTCCAACAACACGGTGACGCAGCACACGCCCGATGTGACGCCGGGCTCGTTCGCCGGCCGCTATCTCCGCTACGGCGTGCGCGAGCACGGCATGGCGGCCTTCATGAACGGCGTGGCGCTCCATGGTGGCATCATCCCCTATGGTGGCACCTTCCTCGTGTTCTCGGACTATGCCCGCCCGGCGATCCGGCTCTCGGCGCTGATGGGCCTGCGCGTCGTCCACGTGATGACCCACGATTCGATCGGGCTCGGCGAGGACGGACCCACGCACCAGCCGGTCGAGCATCTCGCGAGCCTGCGCGCCATACCGGGACTGGTCGTGCTGCGGCCGGCGGATGCGGTCGAGACCGCCGAGGCCTGGGAGGTGGCGCTGCGCCGCCGCAACGGGCCCACGCTCCTCGTTCTGTCCCGCCAGAACCTGTCCCCGGTGCGCACGATCCATGTCGAGGAGAACCTGGTCGCACGCGGCGCCTATCTCGTGGCGGGGGAGGTGCAGGCGCGCGACGTCACCCTGATCGGCACCGGCTCGGAGCTGCAGATAGCGCTCGCCGCGCGCGAGATCCTCGAGGCCGAGGGCGTTCGGGCCGCCGTGGTCTCGATGCCGTCCATGGAGCTGTTCGAGGAGCAGGACGAGGCCTACCGCATGGCCGTCCTCGGCACGGCGCCCAGGATCGCGGTCGAGGCGGCCTCGCCTTTCGGCTGGACCCGCTACGTCGCGAGCGAGCGCGACGTGATCGGGATGCGGAGCTTCGGCGCCTCGGCGCCGGCCAAGGACCTCTACGAGCATTTCGGCATCACGGCCGCCGCGGTTGCCGAGCGCGCCCGCCTGCGCGTCGCCCTAAAGCAGGCCGCCTGAGCAGGAGGAGAATGGAACCCATGGCACTGATCAGCCTTCGCCAGCTCCTCGATCATGCCGCCGAGCACGGCTACGGCGTGCCGGCCTTCAATATCAACAGCATGGAGCAGCTTCTTGCAATCATGCATGCGGCGCGCCGCACCGATGCCCCGGTGATCGTGCAGGCGAGCCGGGGGGCCCGCGCCTATGCCGGCGACCTCATGCTCCGGCGCATGGTCGAGGCCGCGGTCGAGATGTTCCCCGAGATCCCGGTCTGCCTGCACCAGGACCACGGCAACAGCCCGGCGACCTGCCTCTCGGCGATCCAGCACGGCTTCACGAGCGTCATGATGGACGGCTCGCTCGAGGAGGACGCGAAAACCCCGGCAGCTTACGACTACAACGTCGCCGTCACCCGCAACGTGGTGGAGCTCGCCCATGCGGTGGGCGTCTCGGTCGAGGGCGAGCTCGGCTGCCTGGGCTCGCTCGAGAGCGGGCAAGGCGAGACCGAGGACGGGCACGGCGCGGAAGGCAGGCTGGAGCGCTCGCAGCTCCTGACCGATCCCGACGAGGCGGCCGCGTTCGTCGCCGCCACCAAGGTGGATGCGCTCGCGGTCGCGATCGGCACCTCGCACGGCGCCTACAAGTTCAGCCGCCGGCCCACGGGCGACATCCTCGCCATGGACGTGGTGAAGGCGATCCACGCGAAGCTCCCGAACACGCACCTCGTCATGCACGGCTCGAGCTCGGTACCGCAGGAGCTCCAGGACATCTTCAACGAGGCCGGCGGAGAGATGCCGCAGACCTGGGGTGTCCCGGTCGAGGAGATCCGCGAGGGCATCCGCTTCGGCGTGCGTAAGGTGAACATCGACACGGACTGCCGGATCGCGATGGCCGGACAGATCCGCAAGGTGGCGCGCGAGAAGCGCGGCGAGTTCGACCCGCGCAACTTCATGAAACCCGCCATGGCAGCGCTCGAGAAGCTCTGCGCCGAGCGCTTCGAACAGTTCGGCACGGCGGGCCATGCCGCCCGGATCAAGCCGCTGCCGCTCGCCGAGATGGCGAAGCGCTACCGCAGCGGCACGCTCGATCCTGCCATCGCCACCGCCAAGGCCGCCTGACGGCAGCCTCCATCCTTCGCGAGGAGAGAGATCATGAAGACCC
Organism: Benzoatithermus flavus; assembly: GCF_037908215.1. Taxonomy (NCBI): domain Bacteria; kingdom Pseudomonadati; phylum Pseudomonadota; class Alphaproteobacteria; order Geminicoccales; family Geminicoccaceae; genus Benzoatithermus; species Benzoatithermus flavus. Next base: position 188,935 of record NZ_JBBLZC010000006.1, read on the forward strand.
CGACCCGCAGCGCCGCCGATCGCTACAAGGCCGGTGTGATGCAGTACAAGGATATGGGCTACTTCGATCTCGACTACGAGCCGAAGGACACCGACATCCTGTGCTGCTTTCGGATCACGCCGCAGGACGGCGTCGATCCGCACGAGGCCGCCGCGGCCGTCGCCGGCGAGAGCTCGACCGCGACCTGGACCGTGGTCTGGACCGACCGGCTCACGGCCTGCGAGAAGTACCGCGCCAAGTGCTACCGGGTCGACCCGGTGCCGGGCGCGCCCGGTCAGTTCTTCGCCTACATCGCCTACGATCTCGACCTGTTCGAGCCGGGCTCGATCGCGAACCTCACGGCCTCGATCATCGGCAACGTGTTCGGCTTCAAGCCCTTGAAGGCGCTCAGGCTCGAGGACATGCGCCTGCCCGTGGCCTACGTGAAGACCTTCGACGGGCCCGCCACCGGCATCGTCGTCGAGCGCGAGCGGCTCGACAAGTTCGGCCGGCCGCTCTTGGGTGCCACCGTCAAGCCCAAGCTCGGGCTTTCGGGCCGGAACTACGGCCGTGTGGTCTACGAGGCTTTGAAGGGCGGGCTCGACTTCACCAAGGACGACGAGAACATCAACAGCCAGCCCTTCATGCACTGGCGCGACCGGTTCCTCTACTGCATGGAGGCGGTGAAGCGCGCGGAGGCGATGACCGGCGAGGTCAAGGGGACCTACCTCAACGTCACCGCCGCCACCATGGAGGACATGTACGAGCGGGCCGAGTTCGCGAAGGAGCTGGGCTCGGTGATCGTCATGATCGACCTCGTCGTCGGCTACACGGCGATCCAGTCGATGGCGAAGTGGGCCCGCAGGAACGATATGATCCTGCACCTGCACCGGGCCGGCCACTCGACCTACACCCGACAGAAGAGCCACGGCGTGTCGTTCAGGGTGATCGCGAAATGGATGCGGCTCGCCGGCGTCGACCACATCCATGCCGGCACGGTCGTGGGCAAGCTCGAGGGCGACCCGCACACGACCAAGGGCTATTACGACGTCTGCCGCGAGGACTTCAATCCGATGCGGCTCGAGAACGGCCTGTTCTTCGACCAGCCTTGGGCCTCGTTGCGCAAGGTGATGCCGGTCGCCTCGGGCGGCATACATGCCGGGCAGATGCACCAGCTTCTTCATCTCTTAGGTGAGGACTGCGTGCTCCAGTTCGGCGGCGGCACGATCGGCCACCCCATGGGGATCGCGGCCGGTGCCACCGCCAACCGGGTGGCGCTCGAGGCCATGATCCTCGCCCGCAACGAGGGCCGGGACTATCTCGCCGAAGGCCCCGAGATCCTCGAGCGCGCGGCGCGCTTCTGCCAGCCCTTGGCGCAGGCGCTCGAGGTCTGGAAGGACGTCACCTTCGATTACGCCTCGACCGACACGCCCGACTTCGTGCCGACCGCGACCGCGGCCTGAGCACGGCCCCACCTTTCACGGGAGCATCCTGCCGATGCGTCTGACCCAAGGCACCTTCTCGTTCCTGCCCGACCTCACCGACGAACAGATCCGAAGGCAGGTAGCCTACTGCCTGCAGCAGGGCTGGGCCGTCAACATCGAGTACACGGACGATCCCCACCCGCGGAACACCTACTGGGAGATGTGGGGCAAGCCCATGTTCGACCTCAAGGACCCGGCGGGGGTGATGTACGAACTCGCCGAGTGCCGCAAGGTGTTCGGCAACGGCTATATCCGCATCTCGGCCTTCGACGCCAGCCACGGCTGGGAATCCTTGCGCCTCAGCTTCATCGCGCATCGCCCGGCCGAGGAGCCCGGCTTCCGCCTCGAGCGCACCGAGGTCGAGGGCCGCCACATCCGCTACGGCCTGAGCCCATACGCTACCGGGAAGCCCATGGGCGAGCGCTACTGATCCGGATCCGCCTTCCGTTCCTCCCCCCACCGACTCGTCCCGCCGGGCCGGACGCCCGGCGGGGGCCTTTTCGGTGGCATCGACGATGGTTCGATGCACGTGATTTTCCGGCATCTTACACCAAGGAGGCCGGAGCGATGCGAACCAGCGTCGAGATCGACGACGAATTGAATGGCGGAGGCGCTGCGGCGGACCGGACTTGAGACCAAGAAGGCGGCCATCGACGAGGCCCTGCGTCGGCTGGTCCAGCTCGAGCAGAAGGACATCCGGGCGCTGCGCGGGATAGGTTGGGAGGGCGACCTCGAGGCTTGGCGGCAGGACGACGAGCCGGGCGAGAAGCCGACGCGGTGATCGTCGTCGATAGCTCGGTCTGGATCGACTATCTGCGCGATCTCGCGACTCCTTAGGTAGAGAAGCTCGATTCATCGCTCGACGAGGAGGGCCTGATCCTGGGTGATCTCATCCTGTGCGAGGTTCTGTGCGGCGCGCGCACCGAGGATGAAGCGGTGCGTATCGCGGAGCGGCAGCACGGCATCGCGTTGCGCAGCACGATCGACCTCTTGGCACCTACTGCATCATCAACGGCTACCGGCTGCTGCACAACGACCGTGACTATCTCCCCATGGTGCAGCATCTCGGGCTGATGGAGGTCTGATGTGGCCACGACCGTGAAGACTCCCGACACGACCGTCGATCTGGCCAAGGCCTTCGCCGAATCCGGCATCGGCGAGGTGCTGGACCAGCTCGAGCGCGAGCTCGTGGGCCTCGGGCCCGTGAAGGCGCGCATCCGCGAGATCGCAGCGCTCCTGCTCGTCGACAAGCTGCGAAGGGATCTCGGGCTCACGAGCGAGACGCCCACGCTTCACATGTCGTTCACCGGCAATCCCGGCACCGGCAAGACGACGGTGGCGCTCAGGATGGCCGATATCCTGCATCGCCTCGGCTACATCCGCTCGAACCACCTGATCTCGGTGACCCGCGACGATCTCGTCGGCCAGTATATCGGCCATACCGCGCCCAAGACCAAAGAGATCCTGAAGAAGGCCATGGGCGGCGTTCTGTTCATCGACGAGGCCTATTATCTCTACCGGCCCGAGAACGAGCGCGACTACGGCCAGGAGGCGATCGAGATCCTCTTGCAGGTCATGGAGAACCGGCGCGAGGATCTGGTCGTGATCCTCGCCGGCTATGCCGACCGGATGGAGCGGTTCTTCGCCTCCAACCCCGGCTTCCGCTCGCGAATCGCGCACCATGTCGAGTTCCCGGACTATGCGCCCGAGGAACTGATGGCGATCGCCGAGCTGATGCTGGCCCGGCAGAACTACCGCTTCAGCGATGATGCCCGCGATGCGTTCCGGCGCTACATCGCGACCCGGATGCAGCAGCCGCATTTCGCCAACGCCCGTTCGATCAGGAACGCCCTCGACCGCGCACGCCTGCGCCAGGCCGTACGCCTGTTCCAGAGCCGCGACCGGCTCTTGACGGCGGACGATCTCATGACCATCGACGCGGGCGAGATCCTGGCGAGCCGCGTGTTCTCGGGCGGCGCCGGCAGCCGGGCAGCAGCGGAGCGCCATCCATGAGCAAGAGCGGTGTGCTGATCGCACCTTCGATCCTCGCGGCCGATTTCGCCCGGCTGGGCGAGGAGGTGCGCGCGGTCGATGCGGCCGGGGCGGACTGGATCCATCTCGACATCATGGACGGGCACTACGTCCCCAACATCAGCTTCGGCCCCGACATCGTGAAGGCGATCCGGCCTCACAGCCGGAAGTGCTTCGACACCCATCTCATGATCTCGCCGGTCGATCCCTATCTCGAGGCCTTCGCCCGGGCCGGGGCCGACCGGATCGTCGTCCACGCCGAGGCCACGACCCATCTCGACCGCACGCTCCAGGCGATCCAGGCGCTGGGCAAGCGGGCAGGGGTGTCGCTCAACCCGGCGACCCCGGAGAACGTGGTCGAGTACGTCCTGGACCGGATCGACCTCGTGCTGGTGATGACCGTCAACCCCGGCTTCGGCGGGCAGAAGTTCATCCCGGCCACGCTGGAGAAGGTCCGGCGCCTCAAGGCCATGACGGCGGGCCGCGGCATCCACATCCAGGTCGATGGTGGCATCACGCCCGAGACCGCTCCGCTCGCCGTCGAGGCCGGTGCCGACGTCCTGGTCGCGGGCTCGGCCGTGTTCGGCAAGCCGGACTATGCCAGCGCCATCGCGGCGCTGCGTCTCTCCTACAGCATCTGAATCTGTAGCGGCTTCCGGCCGGACCACGTCCGGCGGGAGCAACCGTCATTCCTGATTTACGGAAAGGCGGTTTTTCGTACCGTGCAGCCGATGGCCTGCCCGCTCTCGGGCAGGTCCGGTGGATCGGCTATCGGAACTTTGTCGCGCCCCGTCCGCTCGGCTATCGGAACTTTGTCGCGCTGCGCAGCCGCCAGAGGATAGGGTAGCTGCTCCGGCTTCTCTGCAGTTGCTCGAAAAGGCGCCGACGAGGTGGTCTTGAGACCCGCTGCGAGCTTCCCGTCTACCCGGTTCGGAACTTTGTCGCGCTTTCGCAGGGGCTCTCGCCGTCGGCCCGAGCCTTTGCAAGCCTTTTCTCCAGCGGCCGGATCCTCTTGGGCGTTTTATCCACAGGCTCGGAAGTTTGTCGCGTGAGCCCATTGTCTGATTAATAGATTTATTAATAGGAATCGCGACAACGCTCCGGGGGATAAGCGACCTTTCTCCGTGCCGTTCGCGACAACACTCCGAGCGGAAGCGCGACAAAGCTCCGACAGGCGCGACCATGTTCCGAGGGAAAAGCGACAAAGCTCCGAATCCGGTCGTGTTTTCCACATCTTGCCGCGGCTCGCGACAAAGCTCCGATATTGTGCTCCGGTCCGTTTGGGTGCATGGGCCTGAGTAGGGCAGTACAAGGAGCTCGCGATGCGCAGCGCGCTCGATCTCATCCGCGTCTATGGCATCGACGGTGCGCGGGCTCGGGTCGCCAATCCGGTCGAGCGCGAGCTGATCGACACCGCCGCACGGTTCTACGACACCGAGTCGACGGTCGGGGTCACCTATTCCGGCTTCTGCGTCATCTCGCTGCCGCACCGCCGTCTGCCCTCGAACGGCATGGTCTGGGAGCGGCGCGTGCCGCACCACCCTTGCGCGCTCACGATCGAGCCGGGCTCGCTCACGCTCAACGGCCAGAAACACGAGTTCGGCGTGCCCTACGGCTCGGCCGGCCGGCTGATCCTCCTTTGGCTGCAGACCGAGGCGCTCAAGACCGACTCGCGCGTGGTCCGCCTCGGCAGCTCGATGTATTCCTGGATGCGGCTCATGGGCACCCATGCCGGCGGCCAGAACTACAAGGCGGTGCGCGAGCAGGCCATGCGCATCGCCGCCTGCCGGCTGCAATTCATCTGGACCGGTAAGGCCGACGGCCGCAGCGCCGTGCGCTTCAAGAAGGACGCGATCGTCGAGGAAGGCATGCTGTTCGGCGACCTCCACGAGGAGGACCCGCGGCAGTCGCGGCTTTGGGAGGACACAGTGGTCCTCTCGCGCACCTTCTACGAGGAGCTGAAGAAGCATCCCGTCCCGATCCAGCTCAACGCCGTCCAGGCGATCTTCCGCTCCTCGCTCGCGATCGATGTCTATATCTGGCTCGCCTACCGGCTGCGGGTGCTGGAGGGTCGCACCCATGTCGGCTGGGCGTCCTTGCGCGACCAGTTCGGGCCGCAATATTCCCGTATTCGCGACTTCAAGGACCCGTTCATCAAGGCGCTGCAGATGGCCTTGTGCGTCTACGAGGAGGCCAAGGTCGACTGCGACGACAAGGGAGTGATCCTCTATCCCTCGCCGCCGGCCGTGCCCGAGCGGCGCTTCAGGCAGGTCCTGCTTCCCGCCTCGAACGACGCTCCGGCGTTAGCTCTCGACCAGCGGCTGCGCGCCGTGCGCGACTGACCGGCTGCCCGCTGCGGCGTCCATGGCGGCACGCACGGCGGCGAAGGCCCCGGCATCGAGCCTCGCGGTACGGCCACCACGGCACAAGGCGCCACGGAAGCCGAGATAATCCGGCGCCAAGACCATGAGCGGTGCTATGTCGCTCACGGCGAGCGAGCCGGCGAGGCCGGTGAGCAGACCGTGCCTCCGGCCGGTCGCGACGAAGCGGCCCAGATCCTCCTCGGCGCGATGCCGGCGCAGGCTGCCGGCGCGCTTGTCGGCCGTGTCCAGCATCACGCCGAAGAATCCAGCATCGGCCAGCCACGGGATCAGCGCCATGTCCGGCTCCTGATCCGCCATCAGCACCGCCACGAGCCGGATACCCTCGGCTGCGGCCGCGGCCAGCGCCGCAGCACAGCGCCGGTGATCGCCGCCGCGGAAGAAGCCGATCTTGACGATGTCGACCCCGCTCGATGCCGTCCGCCGGGCGGCGGCGAGCAGCAACGCCGGGTCCATCGGCAGATCGCCCACGGTGGCGCTCACGGGCCGCCGCCCGGCGATCTGCCCGACCGCCCGTCGCAGCGAGGCTTCGGGCCAGGCGCCGAGCGCGCCTCGGGCGGGGTCCTTGAGATCGACGATGTCGGCGCCGAGCGCGCAGGCGAACTCGGCCTCGCTCGGGTCGGCCACACTCGCGAGAAGACGCACGGGCTTCGTGCCAGCTTCGTTGCTCATGGCGCGAGCCTCGCCGCGAGGCCCTGCAGCCCCGCCTCGTAGATCCCGGCGATCGTGGCCTCGACCGCCTTCTCGTCCTTGCCGGCCGGAACGGTGAAGTCCGAGCGCCAGACCACGCGCGTGCCTTGACCCGCCGGCTCGACCCGGAAGGTCGAGCGATGGTCGGCCACGGGCAGGGGGCTGCGCTCGGTCGCGTAGCGGTAGCTCGTCCCTGCTTCGTCCCGCTCGATCTCGCGCTCGAGGAACGCGTCCTCGGTCCGTGTCGTGAGCCGCCGGTAGGGCTTGCCGTCGAACGTGAGCGGCTCGCAGCGCACGATCGCCGGGTGCCATCGGGCGATGGCGCAGAACGGACCGGCGAGCGCCCACACCTCGGCGGGCGGTCGGGCGATCGTGATCGAGCGCTCCACCTCGGTTGCACGGGCGGCGCCGGTTGCCGCGACGAGTGTCACGAGGACGAGGCCGAACGAACGCATGCTGTCTCCAGGCTTGTCGATGTCGAACGGAGGCTAGTGGCGGATCGGATGTCTGTCAGCATGCTCGTGAGCGAAAGGTGTCGGGGGAACATGGGAACGGATCTGCTGTTCAGATGGACGACCGATAGATCCGGTTGTCATGTAGCATACCCGAGGTGTTTCCACCGAGCTGGCAGCTTGTCTTGCGCTCCTGAGCAGGCATTGCTCGATGCTGACCGGCCCATTGTGGCGGAGATACACTGTGTCACACTTGTCGGTATCGCCTCTCGGCCGGATGATGAAGGCGAGCTCGATCATGGCAGACATTCCGCAGTACAGGCTGGCAACCTGCGCAAACAGAGCTAGGATGGAGCATGAGAACGCAAGCGCCGTTCAGTCGACCGTCAAAAGATCTGTTGCACTGCAACATAAAACATCGAGCTGCGGGTGTCGTCATGTCTACTTCTGCCTGATCCGCCGTGCGCTCCTGTGGCCAGAGCGCCACAGATGTCATCTTCCCGAACATCTTAGCCGATTGGTGATGGCTCGTCCCAGAAGCTGTCGCTAATCGGATAGCTTTCCCGGTAAGCAGAACGCCATGGGCCAGATCATCGAGTTCGAGCAGTGGCGACGGAAGAAGCCACAGGTCGCCCCTGCCATCCCCGAGCCAAGCGGCTGGCCGAGCCTGCCCGCTGCCTACGTCGATTCGGTCTTTCTCCCGACGGTCGCGATGTGGCGCTCGTTCGTCGCGAGCTGTGCCACTTGGTGGCTCGCCCCGATCGGCCTCGAGGTGCGGCCGGTCGACCCGACTCCGCCGGCACAGGACAAGGAGCGTTTGAGCTCGACCCGCTGAAGCGGCGCCTTCAGATCGGGGGCGGTTCGGCTCCCGCCGCCGACACGGCCGTCATGAGCCAGTCCCACGCTTCGCGCTCGGCCTCGCCGGCAGTCTTGGTGATCGCGATCGCGAGATAGCGCAGCTCCCGTTCGATCTTCTCCTTGGGCAACATGCGGAGCCGCGAGACCAGGATCGCAGCCTCCAGCACGGCCGCCTGCGCCCGATTGAAGCCATGAAAGGGCGCATGCACGACCTCGTGCAGCTCCTTGCAGCGAAAGCGCGGCCGCAGCTCGTCCTCGACCACCTCCTCGACCGCGACCTCGCTATGGGCCAGCGCCGCCTCGAGCCGCCAGCCCGCGATGCGCTCGGCCGGCAGCACCGGCCAGTTCCGTTGCCGGCGCGTGACGCAGCCGGCGAAGATCCGCGCATCCGTCGTGTAGTTGACGCAGGCGAACGGATGGCGGCGCAGGTTCGCGAGCGTCGTCGAGGGATGGAACGGGGCGATCACGAGGAAACGACCTTCCTCGATCACGCCCAAAGGCGCGATATGGGCGCTGCCGTCCTCGTTCAGCGTGGTAACGATGCTCTCGCGGATGAACGGCATCAGGGCTTCTCGCATCGCCGGGTTCGTTTGCGCCGCGCCTCCAGCGTGCTGCCGGGTGCGGCGAGATGGAGGCGGTCCGTCGGTGGTGGCGGCACGGCGCAGCCCCAGCGCAGCTCGCTGTCCTGCACGTAGCGCTTGCCGAGCTGGTGCGCGATCTGGGCCCGGGCGAGCTCGACGCCGAGATAGAAGGCGTGGCTGCCATCCTGCTCGACGCCGAGCTTCGGGAACAGGTCGAACGGATCGACCGCGACGTGGTGGCCGTCGCGGTTGTAGATGTGGACGCCGTCTTCTGCGACCTCGATCCGGAAGTTGGGGTCGGCCACCGCGGCCGCGTTCTCGGCGATCTCGGCGGGGCTGTTCGGGAACGGTCGGCGGTCGCGCAGCGCCATGAGGCCGGAATCGTAGCCCTGCGGCAGGCTGCGGTCCTCCCTGGCGGCATAGAGGATGCGCCGGGCGACCTCGGCCTCCTTGACCGCGCGTTGGCAGTGCGGGCTGACCTGCACGACGAGGATGTTGCGTATCGCCAGTTCCGAGACCATGCCCATGAGGATCATGGTGATGCCGGTGGTGTCGGCATCGGTGAGTTCGGTGAGGTTGCCGACCCCCATCAGGATCTCGACCTCGGGCAGCCGCCGCCGCAGTTCGTGGTAGCGCACGATCGAAGCGGTGAAGCCGAAATGGATGGGATCCAGGATCGGGTCGGCGAGGAAGGGCCGGCCTGCTGCCATGAGCCGCTCGCAAGCGCCCACGAGCGCATCGAGGTCGCCGTGGTTCGCCGGGATCAGCACCGGCACGGCCGCCACCTCGAAGGCGAGAGGAAGCGTGCGCTCGGTGAGGCTCAGGAGATAGCTCGCCCCGGCCTCGGCGCCGCGACGAAGCTCCGTGGGATCGCCGGAATCGATGCTGACCACGTAGCCTTCGGCCTTGAGCGCCTGCACGGCCTCCTCGAGATGCGGGAAGGGCGTGCCGGGCAGGCAGCCGAGGTCGATCACGTCGGCCCCCTCGGCGCGCAAATGCGCGGCGCGCGCCAGGATCTGCTCCACCGTCAGGCCCGAGGCCTCGACGATCTCGGCGAAGATCCGGCAGTCGTGGCGGCTGAGATCGCGGCCGGCCCCCTTCCTGCCGAAGAACTGCGGCAGGTCCTTGACCTCGTCCGGCCCGTGGACGACGGGAACGCCCAGTTCCGCGCCGAGCGCCGCGAGATCGCCCTTGCAGCGCCCCGGCACGACGATCCGGCTCGCCTCGCCGATGGGGCCGATGCGGCGGCGGATGATCTCCGGCGTCATCAGCGCCGCCACCTTCACCCCGATGTTGCGGATCTCCCAGGTGAACGGTGTCGGGACCATGGATTCCAGCACCTGCCGGAGCCGCGGCTCGGCCAGGTGGCCGGTGAGGAACAGGATGTGCTCGGCCAAAGGGTTCGCCAGCCTCAGCGCTCGCTCGGATGATCGCCGGGCCGCGTCAGCCGCGGCCGGAAACGGCCTTCGGTTGCGAACTCCAGCACGGTCTCGACCCGCACCAGCCGTCGGTCGATCTGATCGACGGCACGGCCCAAGGCATCGGCCCGGTCGTTAAGGGCACGCAGCCTTTCGTGGATCAGCATCACGGTCTTGAAATTGTCCAAGATCCGCTCGCTCCAGCTCATCGTCGGCCCTCGGCGTGCCCAGGTTGGCGAGAATCCGGTCCAAGTTCGCGATCGTCGCGTCGATTGCAGCCAGAGTCGCGGCGTTGCGCCGCTCGAGTTCGTCCAGAAGGGGCTCGAGCTCGTCGCGCCGGCTCTCGAGCTCGGCCTCCAGCTCCTCGTCGGTGATCGTATCGAGAATGGACCGGCGCACGAACTCGCCGATCGAGATACCGGCCTTGCTGGCGCGCCGGGCCAGCTTCTCCTTTTCCTCGGGCGGCATCAGCACGACGACGCGCGCGGTGGCGGCAGCCATGGCAATCTCCTTACCATGCACATGTCATGATAAGGTGTCACGCGCCGCCGATCAAGGAAACGCCGCCCCGATCTCGGCCAGCCGCGCCATCACCGCCCGCTCCAGCTCTTCCATGCTCTCGACCACGATCGTGGCTTCGAAGCCTCTCAGCTTCTCCGTGTTCTCGAGGTCGATCCGCCGCGGCCACAGGCGCACCATGCCGCCCGGCGCCCTGGTGTCGTGAACCGGCTTCGTGTCGCAGGCATAGACGATCGACGGGATCCGGCATTTGCCGGCCTGCGCCATCACGTTGGTGACGAGCGTGTCCGAGATTCCGGCCACGCATTTCGCCACCGTGTTCGAGGTCGCGGGCGCCACCACGAGCGTGTGGTACCAGCCGTTATAGAACCGGCCGACCGGGGCGGCGCTGGCGGAGGTGTCCTTGATCAGCCGGATCGTCGCGGGGAAGGGAGCGCGGTCTCGCGTGTACATGTAGATCACCTCGGCCGCCGCCTTCGACAGGAAGACGTCCATCTCGCCGATCCGGCGCATGAGCTCCAGGCACTCGACGAAATCGTGCCCCGAGCCGGTCAGCGCCCAGGCCAGCCGCTGCCTCGGCGGGCGCTCCTCGTCCGCATCGTATCCACCCGTCATCCTCGCCTTCCGCCCCGGAACCGGAGAGAGCCGGAAGGTCGTGATCGGCTGCTCGCCTGTCAAGCCGGACGCCGCGATGCGCCGGGGCGAACGGGTGCAGCCGGTGCCATGGACGAGTCGGTCGCGACCGGCTCGTCTCCCGCCACCCTGCGGCCGCCCGGGCTTGCCCGCAGGCATCTCCTAGGATAATATTCCGGATCGTCTCCGGCGCGGCCGGGCGGCGGAAAACGATGGCCTCGCGAATCGAAATGGCACGAACGAATTCGAGAAGATGAACCGTTGCAACGACTAACATAAAAAATGTTGGAGTGGCGTGCAGGCCAACACCGGCCCGCGGGCACCGGCGACCGCTGCGCCGCGAGCCGGTGCCCGCGGGCCGCACGACACCCTCGCCGTTCGCCCGATCACCCTGCGCGGATGCCGGTTTACGAGCCGGCCGTCTCTCGCTTTATTGCCGGGCGCGACGGCTGCGGGACGAGCGATGACGCCAAGAGATCCGGCCTCGATCGAGGTCGAGGAGGTCAGCAAGCGGTTCGGGCACGGCGAGGGCGCCGTTCTGGCCCTGGACCGGGTAAGCCTCACCATCGCCGGCAACGAGTTCTTCACCCTCTTGGGACCCTCCGGCTGTGGCAAGACCACGCTTTTGCGGATGATCGCGGGCTTCGAGGAGCCGAGTGCCGGCACGATCAGGCTGGCCGGGCAGCCGCTCGATCATCTGCCGCCGTTCCGCCGGCCCGTGAACACGGTGTTCCAGAGCTATGCCCTGTTCCCGCATCTGACCGTGGCCGAGAACGTGGCGTTCGGGCTCGAGATGCAGCGCCGGCCGAAGTCCGAGATCGAGGCCGAGGTGAGACGGGCGCTCGCCATGGTCCGCCTCGAAGGCCTCGCCGGCCGCTATCCGCGCCAGCTCTCGGGCGGCCAGCAGCAGCGTGTGGCACTGGCCCGAGCCCTCGCCAACCGGCCGCGCGTGCTGCTCCTCGACGAGCCGCTCTCCGCACTCGACCTCAAGCTCCGGAAGGAGATGCAGCTCGAGCTCAAGCGGCTTCGTGCCGAGACCGGGATCACCTTCATCTTCGTCACCCACGACCAGGAAGAAGCGCTCACCATGTCCGACCGCATCGCGGTCATGGACCATGGCAGGGTGCTCCAGGTCGGCACCCCGGCCGAGATCTACGACCGGCCGCGGACCCGCTTCGTCGCCGACTTCATCGGCGAAACCAACCTGATCGAGGCGGTCTGCACCGGGGCGGGCGAGGGCGGCGGCACGCGGTTCCGGCTCGCAGGCGGCGAGGAGCTGGCGGTGCCGGACACCAACGGCATCGCTCCCGGCACGAAGGCGACGCTCGCGATCCGGCCGGAGCGGATCGAGCTGGTCGACCCGGCGAGCGCCGCGGCGCTCGCGGCCACGGTCGAGGCGGTCGTCTATCTCGGCACCGATACCGTCTACCGTGCCCGGCTCGCGGACGGCACGCCGGTCCAGGCTCGCATCCAGAACCGGAGCGGGCCGACGCTCGATCTGGCACCGGGCGATCCCTTGGGCGTTCGCCTCGTTCCCGAGGCGGTGCGGGTGGTGGCGGAATGACGGCGGCGCGTCACCAACGGGCGTTGCAGCGCCTGCTCCTGATCGGGCCCGCCGTGCTCGCGATCGGCCTGTTCATGCTCGGGCCGCTCCTGCTCATGGCCTATGTCAGCATCCTCGAGCGCGGGCCCAATGGCGGCGTGGTCTGGGGGGCGCACACGCTCGAGCCCTATATCGGCTTCCTGTTCGAGCGCGACCTCGACGACAGCCTCGTCCTCAACACCGACTACCTCCAGATCTTCCTGCGCTCGTTCTGGCTGTCCGGGGCCACCACCGTCCTCTGCCTGCTGGTGGGCTTTCCGACCGCGCTCTACATGGCGCTCCAGCCCGAGCGCCGACGCAATCTCCTGATCTTCCTGGTCACGATCCCGTTCTGGACCAACCTGCTCGTGCGGAACTATGCCTGGATCCTGCTCTTGCGGAACAACGGGCTGATCGACGGAGTCCTGGGTGCTCTGCACCTCACGAGCGGGCCTTTGGGCATGCTCTATACGCCCTTCGCCATCATGGTCGGGCTCACCTACACCTTCCTCCCCTTCATGGTACTGCCGATCTATGCCAGCCTCGAGAAGCTCGATCTGCGCCTGGTCGAGGCGGCGTTCGATCTCGGTGCCGACCGTAAGAGGGCACTTTCCCGCGTGGTCGTGCCGCTGTCGCTGCCCGGCATCGTCGCCGGCTGCATCCTGGTGTTCGTGCCCTGCCTCGGCGCCTACGTGACGCCCGAGCTCTTGGGCGGCTCCAAGGCGATGATGATCGGCAACCTGATCCAAGGCCAGTTCGGCGCGGCGCGCAACTGGCCGTTCGGCGCAGCGCTCGCGTTTGCGCTCCTCGCCATCGTGCTCCTGGCGATGCTGGCCTACCTCTTGCGCTTCCGCCGCGCTCCCGGAGGTGCGTGATGGAGCAGCGCGGGGCCTTGTGGCGCTTCCCCGGCCTGCGGGCGAGTGCCGTGTTCTTCTTCGCCTTCCTTTATCTCCCGATCCTGGTGCTGCTCGCCTATTCCTTCAATGCCAACGAGCAGGCCACGATCTGGACCGGCTTCTCGACCCGCTGGTACGGGATCGTGCTCGGGAACGACGACATCATGCGGGCCTTTCGCAACTCGCTCGTCGTCGCCACCACGGCGACCCTGATCGCCACCGCGCTCGCGACCCTTGCGGCGCTCGGCATGGCGCGGGGCCGGTTCCGGGGCCAGGACATCGTGAGCGGCCTGATCGGGCTGCCGCTCGTGGTGCCCGAGATCGTCACCGCCGTCGCCACCCTCCTGTTCTTCGTGCTCTTGGGCTTCCGGCTCGGGCTTCTCACCGTGATCCTGGCACACACGGTGTTCTGCATTCCCTTCGCCTATCTGCCGATCCGGGCGCGGCTCGAAGGGATGGACCCCGTGCTGCAGGAAGCCGCGGCCGACCTCTATGCCGGTCCGTGGGCGACGTTCCGCCGTGTCACCCTGCCGCTTCTGTGGCCCGGCATCCTGAGCGGGGCGATGCTCGCCTTCATCATCTCGCTCGACGACTTCGTCATCACCTACTTCGTCGCCGGTGCTGGCAGCACGACGCTCCCGATCTACATCTTCGGCATGATCCGTATCGGCATCACGCCCGAGGTCAACGCCGTCTCGGCCCTGATGCTGATCGTCTCGATCGTCTTCGTCTCGCTCTCCTGGCTGGTCGGGCGCCTGCGGCGCTGACCTCGCGGCCGGCCTCCCGCTGGGCTTCTCCATGGTGGCGCACGTGGTTCGTCTACTTTCTCCTGCCGACGGGCATCGGCAGGAGAAAGTGGAGGCGACGTCAGGGGGGAGAGGGCCCGAGAACGGTTTCGCTTCCCGACAGCGCCGCTAAGATCGCTCATGCAAGAAAGCCATCTCTATCGGGGATCGGGAAGGGGAACAGGATGCGCAGTCCGAAACTGATCGTCTCGGCGCTGGCCCTCGTGGTCGGCGCTTCGAGTGCCGCTCATGCGGGTGGCGAGCTCTATTTCTACAACTGGTCGAACTACTTTCCGCCGAAGCTCATCGAGAAGTTCGAGAAGGAAACCGGGATCGACGTCACCCTCGACGTCTACGACAGCAACGAGACCCTGCTCGCCAAGCTGCAGGCGGGGGCTGCGGGTTACGACGTCGTGGTGCCGTCGGACTACATGGTGAAGATCATGAAGGACGCGGGCATGCTGGAGAAGATCGACGTCGCCTCCATGCCCAACTTCAAAAACGTGGCCGCGGCTTTCGCCGACCCGCCGTTCGATCCCGGCCGCGCCTACTCCGCACCTTATCTCTGGGGCACGACCGGCTTCACCTACGACAGCGCCCGTGTGCCCAACGGCCGGCTGGAGGAGAGCTGGAAGAGCTTCTTCGAGCCGCCGGCCGAGCTGAAGGGCCAGGTCGCCGCTCTCAACGACGAGGTCGAGCTCTGGAACGCCGCCTCCTACTATCTCGGCATCGACAAGTGCACCGAGGACTCGAAAGACGCGCAGAAGATCCTGAGCGTGCTCGAGAAGCAGAAGCCGATGCTGGCCATGTACCAGTCGGACGGCACGATCGAGCGCATGATCGCGAAGGAGGTGATCGTGCACATGCAGTGGAACGGCGCTTCGCATCGCACCAGGGAGAAGCTGCCGACTGCCGTCTACGTCTATCCCAAGGAAGGGATCGGCCTGTTCCAGGACAATTTCGTGATACCGAAGGGAGCGAAGAACGTCGAGAACGCCAAGATCTTCATCAACTGGATGATGGCGCCCGAGAACATCGCCGAGGCCACCAACTTCGCGGGCTACATGAACGCAATCAACGGGTCGGAGCAGTTCATGGACGCGTCCCTGCGCGACGATCCGGCCGTCAACATGCCGGCCGACAAGATCGGTCTCCTGCGGCCCAGCAAGGAGTGCAGCACGAAGTCGCGCGAGCTGCGCGACAAGGTGTGGACGCGGCTCAAGAAGTAGCCGGCGGCGAGCCATGCGCAAGGCGCCGGTAGCGCCGACACCCGAGCGCCTGCACGCACGCGCCTTGCGCTATCTCGAGCGCTTCGCCACCACGAGCGCCCATCTGCGCCGCGTGCTCCTGCGGCGCGCCCTGCGGGATGCCGAGCTCCTGGAGCTCGATCCCGTGGCGGTCCGGCGCGACGTGGAGGCGGTGGTGGCGCGGGTGACGGCGGCCGGGCTGATCGACGACCGGCTGTTCGCCGCGAGCCGGGCACGCCGCCTCGCCGAGACCGGCCGCTCGCCCGCCCGCATCCGGCTGGCGCTCCTCGAGAAGGGGCTCGATGCCGAGGCGGTCGCGGCTGCCATGAGCGAGCTCGCGGAGGAGAAGGGCGATCCCGAGCTCGCCGCCGCGATCGCCTATGCCAGGAAGCGGCGGCTCGGACCGTGGCGGCCGGCCGAGGAGCGCGAGGCCCACGCCGCCAGGGATCTCGCGGCCCTCGCCCGCGCCGGCTTCGCCTATCGGGTGGCGCGCCGGATCATGGAGGCGTCGGACCCGGCGGAGCTGAAGGAGGCATCGTGAGCCGGGAGGACCCGGCAGGCCGGTCCCAGCCCGGCGAGGGTGAGAGCGGCAGGCAGCCGGTCGCGGTGGGCCAGCAGCACCGTTCCGGCGAAATCCTGCACGAAGCCGGGGAAGGCCGGATCGAGCAGCCCTGCTGCCGCCAGCGCCTCCGGCGCGTGCGATCCTGCCGGCGTTTCCGCCGACTTCACCAGCACCAGCGCCGTCGCACCGAGGCGCACGGCGAGCCAGCAGGCGAGGCTGTCCGAGGTGACGTCCCAGCTCGCCGGAAGGGTCGCATCACGTCCGGCGAGGCGCCAGGGCAGCCAGACTGCGGCCCGTGCGGCGAGGAGTTCCGCTTCGGTCTCGGCGAGGTCGAGGCGGGGCTCCAGCGCCTGCAGATGCAGCCCGTACTGCTGCATGGCGAGGATCGCCATGCGGTGCGCGGGCAGATCGCCGAAGCCCAGCCGTGGCTGCAGCTCGCGCACGGCATCGGCGAACGGGCCGCCGCCCGGCACCACCACGCGGGGCGGCCCCGGCAGCTCGACGAGCCGGCAGAGCCAGGCCTGCAGGGAAGGCGCATCGTGTAGGCTGCCGCCGAGCTTGACGACCCACATCGCGAGACCCCAGAACTCCCGACCTCACCTTCGGGACACGCAGCCCATGTCGCACCGTCTCGTCAAGCTTCTCGGCCAGGAGGCGCCCTGGCTCATGGGTGTGCTCAACGTCACGCCGGACTCGTTCACCGATGGCGGACGCTATCTCGACACCCCGGCCGCGCTCGCGCACGCGCGCGCCCTTCTCGCCGATGGTGCTCACATCCTCGATATCGGCGGCGAATCCACCGCACCCGGCACGCGGCCGATCACCAGCGAGGAGGAGCTGGCGCGGATCGAACCCGTGGTGCGGGCACTGGCCGCCGAGGCCGTCCTTTCCATCGACACCTACCATGCGGCCACGGCCGCGCGCTGCGTGGAGCTGGGGGCGCGGATCGTCAACGACGTCTCGGCGCTGCGGGCCGATCCCGAGATGGCGGCGGTCGTGCGCGACCTCGGGCCGGTGGTGGTGCTGATGCACGCGAAGGACGGGCCGCTGCCGCACGCGACCGATCGGCCGGTGCATTACCGGGACGTCGTGCGCGAGGTCGGCGACTGGCTCGCGGCCCGGGTCGATGCGGCGCTCGCCGCGGGGATCGATACGGATCAAATCGTGCTCGATCCGGGCTGGGGCAAATTCCTGAGCCTCGATCCCGCCGACAGCTGGGAACTTCTGGCCCGGTTCGAGGAGCTCGCGGCCCGCTTCCGGCCGATCCCGGTGCTCGTCGCGATCTCGCGAAAGGGCTTCTTCGGCGTGCCGATGGCCGACCGCGATCCGCTCTCGCAGCTCACGAGCCTCGTGGCGGTACAGAAAGGTGCTGCCCTCATCCGCACCCATCACGTCAGAATGGCGGCACAGTTCCTCGATGCTGCCCGACGGATGCGGCTCGACCTGCCGGCGGCCCGGGTCTACGGCTAAGCGCCCCTGAGGGCCGTCAGAAGCTCCTTCGCGGTGCGGCCGAGCTCGGGATGGCGCCAGTCCGGCCAGACCTCGCAGAACGGCGCCAGCACGAAGTCGCGCTTGTGCATCTCGGGGTGGGGCAGGCGCAGGTCCGGCGCGTCCACGACGAGATCCTCGACCGCGATCAGGTCGAGATCGATCAGGCGCGGCCGCCAGCGTGCGGTCTCCTTGCTGCGGTCGCGGCCGAGGCGCGCCTCGATGGCGTGGAGCCGCCGCAGGATCTCGGGGGCGGCGAGGCCGGTGCGGACCAGGACGGCGCCGTTCAGGAAGTCCGGGTAGGACCTGGCCGGGTCGTCGGGATGGATCAGGGCCGGGGTCTCGAGCCAGCGGGAGCGGGCCACGACCGTGCCGATCTCGGCAGCGATCAGCGCCACCGCCCGCTCGAGCGTGGCCTGCCGGTCGCCGAGATTGGCGCCGAGCGCCACGACGGCGTGGCGGGTGGCCTCTTCCTTGGCCCGGTGATGTGTGGATGTGCTCATGCCGACGGCTTAGCGGCCATGCGGCCGCAGCGCAATCCGCCCCTCCGGCAGCCGCGGCCAAGCATCCTGCACCCGAGGTCAGCCGGCGTTGGCCTTCCTGGTGCCACGGCGGCCGCGTGCCTGAACTTGCACCGACAGGCTGGCCCGAGTCGACGCGGTGCGCTTGTCACGCTTCGCCGCAGCGGCCTGCTTCTCGACCGCCGGCTCCTCTGCAGGCGTCTCCTGCGCTGCCGTGAGCTCGACCGCCGGAGCCGATGCCGTCGGCGCCGGCTGGACGGCCTTCTCCTCGTCCACCTCCGGCTTGCTCGCTGCGCCGGCCTGCACCGGCTTTTTCGCGCGGAGCATGATACCGTCGCTGGTCGGCACGAGCTCGAGCTCGTCGCCGGTGGTGAGGTGGAAGCGGCGACGCACCGAGGCTGGGAGCGCGATCCAGCCATCGTAATGCACCTTGACTCGGGTCATCGGAAAAGGCCCCGAAGCGATGTTATAGATTGGCTCATGTTGCGCAGGATCGGTATCACGAGCAAGGACGAATTGAGAAGTCGACTTGCTCGTTCGACGTTTTCCGCGCTGTCGACTCGATTTGGACACTACCGACTGCTGTGCGTTCCGGCAGTCGGATATCGTCCAGGCAGGCCGATGGCTGTTCGGACCGGACCGTCGATCTTTGGGCAAAGTATCCATACGATCGCAGCCTGCTCGGTGATTGGCAGCGGCGTGAGCGGGAAGCATGCCTCCGGTCGAGCGGTCGATGCCATGCCCGCGACGCTGTGAGCAGCGGCCGGTCCTGGTACGCGAAATCCGAATCGCGACCGTTGCGGCGGGCATTTCGACGATGGACGTGCGATGCCGCTCTTGCCTCGGACGTCCTGCCCCGAGCAGCGTACGGCGAAGAGCGCATCCGGATCGACGCCGACCGTTGGCGGCCGGAGTCCGTGCCACGCACCCGTTCGGCGGACAGGTGCGCGGATGGCGGCCGGGCTCAGCGCCCGAGACGCGCCTGCTGTGTGCAGGCGAACAGGAGATCGAGGACGTGGGCGTAAATCTCCACGATCTCGACGCCGCCCAAGGCCAGGGCAGCGAACAAGGTGAACGGGTCCATGGGCGTATCCTCCGATGGCATGGGCGGGGCCGCTCAGCCGACGATGTGATAGCCGCTGTCGACGTAGTGCAGCGAGCCCGTGAGGTGCTTGCCGGCGTCGCTCACCAGGAACGCCGTCGAGTTGCCGACGTCCTCGATGTCGACGAGCTGGTGCAGGGGCGCTCTGGCCTCGGCCTGGGCGAGGAGGTCGTCGAAGTGCGCGATGCCCGAGGCCGCGCGGGTCCTGAGGGGCCCTGGCGAGACCGCGTGCACGCGAATGCCCTTGGGACCCAGCTCGGCGGCGAGATAGCGGGAAACGCTCTCGAGTGCTGCCTTCACCGGCCCCATGACGTTGTAGTTCGGCACCACCATGTCGGCGCCGAGATAGGAGTAGGTGACGAGGCAGCCGCCGCCGGTCATCAGCGGCTCGGCCAGATGCGCCATGCGGATGAAGGACCAGCAGGAGAGCTCCATGGCCTCGAGGAAGCCGGCCTTGGTCACGTCGATGACCCGGCTCTTGATCTCGCTCGCGAAGGCGATCGAGTGGACCAGGAAGTCGAGCTTGCCCCAGCGGGTGGCGATGGCCTCGAACACGGCCTCGAGCTCGCCCTCGTGGCGGAGATCGAGCGGCATCAGGAGCTCGGCCCCGACCGCCGCGGCCAGAGGCTCGACATGGGGCTTCGCCTTCTCGTTCAGGTAGGTGACGGCGAGCTCGGCACCCAGCGAGCGGCAGACCTTGGCCGCACCCCAGGCGATCGAGCGATCGTTGGCGATGCCGGTGATCAGACCCTTCTTGCCCTCGAGCGAGAAGGGCAGAGGCACCTTTGCGGCACTCTCGGTGGGAGCGGAGGCGAATTCGGTGTTGTCGGCGTACATGGGAGCTGTCCCGAGAGAGGAGAAGGTCGTCGGGCCACCGCCGGCAGGCGCTGCCGGCGGTGCAGGAGGTCCTGGCAGTGGCGGGCGATCATGCGCTCCTCGTCGGTCGGTACGACGTAGGCGGCGACCCTGGCATGGGCGAGCCGATGCGCCGCTCGCCCCTCGCGTTGGCGTCGTGGTCGATCTCGAGGCCGAGTCGGAGCAGACGGTTGCAGACGCGCGCCCGGATGGGGGCGCTGTGCTCGCCGATGCCGGCCGCGAACACGAGCGCCTCGTCCGCGCCGGCAGTGAAGAGCTGGAACTTGACACACGGCGAGCCGGCATGGAGGACGAGGATGGAGTCGGACATGGCATGGATGCCTTGTCGGGCCGGATCACCAGCCGATGAACACGCCCACCTCGCCCGGCAGCCCCTCGGGCCAGGTGACGATCTGGGCGCGGATGGAAAAGCCCTTGGGGGCCAGGCAGCGGACATAATAGGCGTGCACCTCGGCGGCGAAGCCCACGAGGGTCTCGTGCCAGTCGGGCTCGAAGCAGTTGATCGCCCGGCCACGGTCGGTCGTCCAGGCGCTCGGAAACCGCAGCACCTGGCATTCGCTGCGGCCGAGGGCGATGGCGTTCTCGACCAGCTGCACGAACCGCTCGATGTCCTGACCAGCGAGGCGGCGGTTCAGGAACCGCCGCCGGCGCTGATCGTCCTCGGCAGGGCCATTCCCGTTCTGTCGGGCGATCCGGATCAGCTCGCGCCGCCGGCGCTCGGTCCGCTCGCGCAGCTCCTGCGCGGTGAACGGTGTCTCGGGCGGGATCTCGGTTTCGGTGCGCATCTTCAGCCTCGATCGGCTGGAGAAGAGGGCTGCCCTCGGGGAGCCGCCCTTCTCGGGAAGCCTCGTCAGGCGGCCTTGAGCGTGGCGGGAGCCGCCCCGGGTTCCGCTGCGATCACCGCAGCGTAGAGGGCCGCCACCGCCGCCGAGGCGAGGCGGGTGCGCACCGTGTCGGCCCGGCTGGTCAGAACGATCGGGACGGCAGCACCCAGCACGATACCCGCCGCCTCCGCGCCGGCGAGGAAGGAGAGATTCTTGGCGAGCATGTTGCCCGCCTCGAGGTCGGGTACCAGCAGGATGTCGGCCTGACCCGCGACCGGGCCCTCGATGTGCTTGATCCGCGCCGCCTCGAGCGAGATGGCGTTGTCGAGCGCCAAGGGCCCGTCGAGGAGCCCGCCCGTGATCTGGCCGCGCTCGGCCATCTTGCAGAGCGCCGCCGCCTCGAGCGTGGTCGGGATCTTGGGGGTGACGGTCTCCACCGCCGAGAGGATCGCCACCTTGGGCGTGCCGAGCCCGAGGCCGCGGAACAGGTCGATCGCGTTCTGGACGATGTCGGCCTTGGTCTCGAGGTCCGGCACGATGTTGACGGCCGCATCGGTGACGAACAGCGGCTTCGGGTAGGAGGGGACGTCCATGAGGAAGACGTGGCTGATGCGCCGGCCCGTCCTGAGGCCGGTCTCGCGCGCCGTCACCTCGTGCAGGAGCTCGTCCGAGTGCAGGCTGCCCTTCATGAGGAGCTGGACGGCGCCACGGCGGGCGAGCTCCACGGCCCTGGCCGCGGCGGCGTGGCTGTGCGGCGCTTCGACGAGGCGGCAGCCTGCGAGATCGAGGCCGAGCCGGTGGGCCAGGGTCTCGATCTTCTCGACCGGGCCGACGAGAACCGGCTCGATGATGCCGGCATCGCGCGCTTCCAAGGCACCCCGAAGCGAGGTCTCGTCGCAAGGATGCGCCACGGCAGTGGGGATCCGGCTGCCGGCCTGGGCGCGCGCGACGAAGCCCTCGTGCACGCCGTGGCTGCGGCGCAGGATGACCTGGGGCAGCTCGACCGGCTCGCGGCGCACCTTGTCCTTGGGCGCCATCACCTCGGCCTCGCCGGTCACGACGACAGTGCCATCCGTCTTCGCGACCGTGCAGTCGAACAGGACGACGCGGCGCTCGCGCTTCTCCTTGACCGTGAGCGTCACCACGACCGTGTCGCCGATCATGACGGGCGCGGTGAAGCGGAGACTCTGGCCGAGATGGATCGTGCCCGGTCCCGGCAGGCGCGTGCCGAGCACGGTCGAGATCAGCCCGCCCGAGAGCATGCCGTGCGCGATGCGCTTGCCGAAGCGGGTCGAGGCGGCATAAGCCTCGTCGAGATGGGCGGGATTCACGTCGCCGGAGAGATGGGCGAACAGCTCGACATCGTTCTGGCTCACGGTGTGCCGGATCGCGACCCGATCGCCGATCACGAGCTCGTCGTAGGTCCGGTTCTCGATCACGGGGCGGCTCATGCGGCCTGCCTTTCGTCTTGAGGCGTCGGGCGCCGTGACCCGGCACCTGTCGTTGTCCCACGCAGTTCCGAGCGGGGCCGATGCCGGCGCGGCGCCTGCCTCGCTCCGCCCTGTTGCATCGCACAATCCAGCCGAGCCCGACAGATAAATAGAAAAAACTGCGGCGCACTGTCGCTCATAAGTTGAACCACGGCACGCACCCGACCCTGCATGCACCAGGCTCCTCTAAAGAGTCGTTGCCGATCCGATGGCCGACGGCCCCTTGCTCTGTCGGAAGGTTCGGGCCGGAAACGAGAAAGCCGCAGCAGGCTGCTGCCGGCGGCTCGGCCAGCCACAGCCGAAGGGCTGCGGGCCTCGGCCTCCTCGGGTTTCCGCGCGGCGGTCCTCGGCAGAGACGGATGCCCTCAGGCGTTCTCTCGTGTGTGCAAGGTGAATGGCACCTCGGCCGCTGCGGGAGGCCAGTCGAGGCAGCCTAGGCGGTGCAGCAGGATCTCGACCGCACGGCGCGCCTGGAGCTCGAAGGCCTGGTCGATCGCGATGGTCAGCACGCCCTCGCGCAGGAGCTCGGCGTTCTCGGGCGACAGCTCGTGGCCGATATAGACGAGCTCGCCCGGCTGCCTCCAGCGCCGCAGCACCGCAGCCACCGCGGCGACCGCTCCTCCCGTGTTGTAGAGCGCCACCACGCCCGGATGGTCGGCGAGCGCCTTCTTGACCAGGCGCGCGGCGCGGTCGTCCTCGTCGTGGCTCTCGAGCACGGCCGCTATCGGCATCTCGGGCGCCTCACGCGCGAGGCCGGTGCGGAAGCCCTCGATGCGATCGAGATGGGCGCGAAAGCCGGTGCTGTTGGTCAGGACGAGGACCGGACCCTGCCGGCGGGAGAGGCGGGCGGCGAGAAAGCCGGCCGTGCGGCCCGCCTTCACATTGTCGATTCCGACATAGGCGAGCCGGCCCCGCGCGCGCGCCAGGTCCGTCACCATGCTGACGACGGGGCGGCCGGAGGCAGCAAGCTCGTCGACGGCGGCCGCGACATCGGGGTGATCCTCGCCGTAGAGGATGACGGCATCGGCCATCGAGCCACGCAGCCGGGCGGCGACCGCCGCGGGCTCGGCGTCGGCCAGGATGGTGCGCTGGAGGATCACCGCGCGGTCGAGCGTCGCCGCGATCGTGTTGAAGCCCCGGGTGAGGCGGAGCAGGAAGGGAGGATCGGGCTTCGCCAGGAGTGCCTCGATCCGGATCCGGCGGACGTAGGGGCGCGGCAGGACGCGCTTGAGATCGAGCTGACGGGCGGCCTCGATGACCCGGCGCGCGGTCGCCGGCGAGACGTTGCCGCGCTCGTTCAGCACGCGATCGACGGTGGCGATGCCGACCCCGGCCAGCCGCGCCACGTCCTGAAGCCCTGCCTTGTTCCGGCCATTCGGCATCGTCGCTCCCCCACGGCCTTCCCGGCACGAACCGAGCACACGGCTCGCAGCAGCGCCGTCGTGTGCTCATGCCGGCTTTCTCGCCATCGGTGGCGCTGCACGCCTACGATAGCCGACCACGACCGGCAGAGCCCAGCGGATCGGGCCGGGTCGGCCGGAAGCGGGCCCTTCGGGCCGGCATCGGGATCGCGCGGATGAACCTGCCCGGGTCCGTGATCCACTGAGCCGGTCACGGATCCGTCGACGATGATGGAATCACATCAGCATGGCTGTTCGAAACACGGTCCATCCAGTCTATTCTCGCGGCAACCATTGGAGCGAAGGTTCTCTCCAACAGATCAGGGGGTAGCTGGATGAAGCGCTTGCTCATGAGCGGCGTCGCCGCGATCGGTATCGCCATGATGGCCGGCTCGGCCACGGCCGCCACCAGCATCGGCGTGACGATGGCGAGCTTCGACGACAACTTCCTCACCACGCTGCGCCAGGCCATCGCCGCCGAAGCTCAGGCGAAGGGCGACGTCCAGATCCAGTTCGAGGACGCCCAGACCGACATCGGTCGCCAGATCAATCAGGTGCAGAACTTCATCGCCCAGGGCGTCGACGCCATCATCGTCAACCCGGCCGACACGGCGGCGACCAGCCAGATCACCAAGATGGTCTCGGCTGCCGGCATCCCGCTGGTCTACGTCAATCGTGGCCCGGACCAGAAGAAGCTGCCCGAGAAGGTCGTGGTGGTGGTCTCCGACCACACCGTCTCCGGTCGCATGGAGATGGAAGAGATCGCCAAGTGCATGGGCGGCAAGGGCAACGTCGCCATCATGCTGGGCGAGCTCGCGAGCAACGCGACCCAGGAGCGGACGGCCGGCAACAAGGAGATCATCGCCAAGTACCCGGACATCAAGGTGGTGGCCGAGCAGACGGCCAACTACCAGCGCAATCAGGCGATCGATCTCATGAACAACTGGCTCTCGAGCGGCCAGAAGATCGATGCCGTGGTGGCCAACAACGACGAGATGGCGATCGGGGCCATCATCGCCCTGCAGCAGGCCGGTGTGTCCATGGACAAGGTCTGTGTGGGCGGCATCGACGCCACCAAGGACGCGCTCGACCAGATGCAGAAGGGCAACCTCGACGCCACGGTGTTCCAGGATGCCAAGGGCCAAGGCAGAGCGGCGGTCGATGCGGCGCTGAAGCTCGTCGAGGGCGGGAAGGTCGATACCTACGTCATGGTGCCCTACGAGAAGGTCACCCCCGAGAACTACAAGAGCTATCTCGACCGCTGAACCAGCCGATGTCGGCCGGCTCCGCCGGGCGCCACCGGCTTGCCGCCCTTGCACGGCGAGTCTCCCGCCGGTGCTGAACGAAGCGATCAGGAGAAGCCGATGAGCCAGCCCCTGCGGTTCGCGCTCAACCACATCACCTCCCCGCAGCTGCGATTCGCGCAGTTCCTCGACCTGACGCAGGAGCTCGGCGTGCGCTCCGTCGAGATCCGCAACGACCTTCCCGGGGTCGAGATCCAGGACGGCACGCCGGCCGCCGAGATCCGCAGGCAGGCCGAAGCGCGCGGCGTCGAGATCCTCTCGATCAACGCGCTTTATCCGTTCGACGTCTGGAACGCCGAGCGTGCTGCGAAGGCCGAGGAGCTCGCCGCCTACGCCGCCGCCTGCGGCGCACGCGGGCTCGTGCTCTGCCCGCTCAACTCGACCGAGGACAAGCGCAGCGCCGAGCAGCGTGCCCGAGGCTTGCGCGAGGCGCTGACCGGTCTGATGCCGATCCTGCAGAAGCATGGGCTCACCGGCCTGGTCGAGCCGCTCGGGTTTCCCGAGAGCGCCCTGCGACTCAAGCGCGTCGCCGTCGCTGCCATCGACGAGGTGGGTGGTGCGTCGGTGTTCGAGCTCGTCCATGACACCTTCCACCACTACCTCGCCGATGAGCGCGAGTTCTTCCCCGAGCGTACCGGGCTCGTGCACATCTCGGGCGTGGAGGACAGCACGCTGCCGAAGGCGGCGATCAAGGACGCGCACCGTGTCCTGATCGGGCCCGCGGACCTCATGGACAATGTCGGCCAGATCCGCACCCTGCTGCAGCAGGGCTACCAGGGCCCGTTCTCGTTCGAGCCGTTCTCCGAGCAGGTGCACCGGCTGAGCGACCAGGCCGGCGCGCTGCGCAGCAGCATGGCGTTCGTCGCGCAAGGGCTCGAGCGCTGAAGCCGTAAGAGGGATATCGTCATGCCCAGCGCCACCGCCAGCACCGAGGCGAGCCGCCCGGCGGGGACACCGCTGCCGGCCTCCTATCTCGAGGCGGAGGGGATCACCAAGCGCTATCCCGGGGTGGTGGCGCTGGACGGGGTTCAGCTCGAGATCCGCCCCGGCACCGTCCACGCCCTCATGGGCGAGAACGGCGCCGGCAAGTCGACGCTGAT